>JADLEZ010000016.1 GCA_020845855.1 Burkholderiales bacterium | reverse complement strand
TTTGCCCGGCAACCTCGCCCTTGACGTCGATGGGAAACGGCCACCGTCGGTTGACCAGCGAATCGAACGAGCCCAAGGTGCCCGCGAGTGCCACCGGCACGTCGCCGATCGCGCCGCGGAGATCGATTGCGACGTTCGACGACATGATGCGTCCGCGCAGGGCGAGCTTCTCGATCGTGGCGCGCGTGACCGCGCCGGTCGCGCCGTCGCGGTAGGTCACCGTGCCGTTGGCGATTTCGATGTCGCCGATCCCGACGGCGGTCGCCGCCCCCTCGCCCGGACCCGACGTGGCGGCGCTCGCGGCCGGCCGGAACTCCCAGGATTTCTCCCCGGACGCGGCGGTCTCGAGGTTCACCTCGGGTCCGATCAGTGCGATCTCCTCCACCTCGAAGCGGCGAGACAGGAGCGGCAGAAGCAGGAAGGCGAGCTCGAGGCGCTGCACCTTCACGAGGTCCTTCGCCGCTGCCCACGGCGGGTTGGACAGCGCGACGTCCGTGAGCATCACGCGCGGACGCAGCGACAGCGCCACCCGCGCCCCACCGCGCACCGCCAGGTCGCGCCCGGTCGCCGCCTTGACCTGTGCCTGAACCGGCGCGATCAGCGTGTTGGGGTCGACGGTAAGAACCGCGACCACCACCGCCGCGATCACGAGGATGAGCGCAGCGCCGATGCCGATGGCGACCTTGGCGAGGGTCCGCATACGGCCATTCTAAATGGGGTCAGAGTCGATACTCGTAAGGAGATTGGGGTCAGAGTCGAAATTCGCTCCGAGTATCGACTCTGACCCCATTCTCGGGTTGAGTATCGACTCTGACCCCATTCTTGGGTTCCCGATTTCGAGTTCGATCCCTGCCGAAGGCGGTTGGTCGCCGCTGGGGCCGGTTCGTCCGACTCGGGCCGCCCGCCCCTGGGCTTGCCGATACCATTGCCGCACGACGGCCGGTTTATCATCCGGCGTACGATCGAACGACACCCGCATCCCCGCCACGAGTGGGGTCTTGCCTGGAGGAGAGAGATGGCTGACCGCAACCATCCCGGCTGCTTGGCGCGTACCCTGCGCGGCTTCACCTGGAAGCGCTTCGCTCTCTTCTGCGGCATCGTGGCCCTGACCGCGACCGGCCATGCCGCGGTCACCTACCTCGCCCCGCGCGCGACGCTCGCCAAGGCGATCGAGGCATTCGGCTGGCAGTTCGCCTACATGTTCGTGTTCTTCGGCACGGTATGGGTAGCGGTCGTCACCATCGGCAACTGGGCGCCGCGGCGGACCGGGCCGCGGCTTGCCACGCTATTCGGCGCCGCGATCGTGGGCCTGGTCGCCGGCAACCTCCTCAACGGCCTCATGCCGATGATGATGCCGGAGCAAAAGGACGCGCCTACGCTGCTCAAGGAACTCTCCGCCATCGTTCTGTGGAGCCACGTGATCGCGGCCGGCGTGCTCGGCTACTTCTTCCTCACCCGCGAGGAAGAGGCCGTCGCCCGCCTGCACGAGGAAGACCTGCGGCGCGAGGCGCTCGACCGCGAGTTGGCCGAGGCGCGCCTGCTGGTGATGCAGGCGCAGGTCGAGCCGCACTTCCTGTTCAACACGCTCGCCAACGTGCGACGCCTGTTCCAGACCGACGCGTCCGCCGCGCGCGCGATGCTCGCGCACCTGTCGCGCTACTTGGGCGCCATGCTGCCGCGCATGCGCAAGAGCGATTCCTCGCTCGACCACGAGCTGACCTTGGCGCTCGCCTACCTGTCCGTGCAACAGATCCGCATGGGACCGCGCCTGTCAGTGCGCAGCGACGTGCCGGAGGCGCTGCTCACGCAGCCGTTCCCGCCGATGATGCTCGTGACGCTCGTCGAGAATGCGATTCGCCACGGGTTGAATCCGCTGCCCGAGGGCGGCGAGGTGCGCATCCAGGCGCGCGCCACCGAGGGCAAGCTGCGCGTGTCGGTGATCGACACCGGCGCCGGCCTGTCGGAAAGCAGCGGGCCTGGCGTGGGACTGGCGAACATCCGTGCGCGCCTGTCCACGCTGTACGGGGGGCGCGCGCGGCTCCTGCTGGCGCAGAACCCGGGGCGCGGCGTCGCCGCGACCATCGAAATGCCGGCGACGCCGGCGACACCGGCCGTGCGCGCGGCTTAAAGTCCCCATGCACGCGGCCACCGCACCTTTGACGCTCGCCCGCGCGGGCTGGCGGGCCATCCCGCGCCGCCACTTCGTCATCGCGGCAGTCCTCGCCCTCGTCTGGGCCGGCGCGAACACACTCGGGTGGACGCTCGGCCACGCCTCGATCGACGTCCCAAGAACGGCCGGGCATTTGCTTTACGAAGCGCTTCTGACCATGCTCCTGCTCGCGGCCTTCATCGGCGTCGCCGACGCCGCGACCAGGGACGACCCGAACGCCGTGGCGCCCTACGCCATCGCCGCCATCGCCGCCGCGATCCTGGGCGAGATCCTGTTCACGGCGACCGCGCCGCTCCTCGGGCTCATCAAGTGCGGCTGCAGCATGGACCGCTGGCCGCCGGGCGCGCGCATTGCCAACATGCTGCCGGACAGCCTCATCATCTGCGGCTTCGTCACCGCGGGCTACCGCTACTGGCGGCGGACTTCGCTGCGCATGGCGCGTCTGCACGCGCGCGAACTCGAGCACGCCAGGCTTACGCGGCGCACCGCCGAATCGCGCCTGCAGGCGTTGCAGGCGTGCATCGAGCCGCAGTTCCTGTTCGACACGCTCGCGGCGGTCGAGCGCATGCACGCCAGCGATCCGCGCAACGCGGTGCGCCTCATCGACGAATTGATCGTCTACCTGCGCGCGGCGCTGCCGCATCTGAGGGAATCGACGTCCACGGTGGCGAAGGAGACCGAGCTCGCGCAGGCGTGGCTCAACATCCAACGACTGCGCCACGGCCGCGGCCCCGCGTTCGCGATCGATGTCGCGACCGGCGCCGAAGGCGCGAGCCTGCCGCCGATGGTATTGTTGCCGCTGGTGGACTACCTGCTGGCCGACCCCGGCGAACATGGCTCGCTGCGCATCGCGGTTGACGCGGCGGACGACACCCTGCGCATCGAGCTCGCCGGGCACGGCATCCGGGGACCGGCCGGCGAAAGCGGTCGCGACAAGCTCGCGGGCCTGCGAGAGCGGCTGCATTCGCTGTACGGCGACACGGCGCGGCTCACGCTCGGGTCCGCCGGCGCCGATACCATCCTCGTCACCTTGACGCTACCTCATGAGCGCAGCAACGGCGATCCTGGCTGAAGACGAGCCCGTGCTGCGCGGCGAGTTGAAGGAGATGCTGGCCGCGCAATGGCCGGAGCTCGCCGTGGTGGCCGAAGCCGGCGACGGACCCGCGGCGCTGCGCGCGGTGGCCGAGCACGAGCCGGCGATCCTGTTCCTCGACATCGAGATGCCGGGCGTGACCGGCATCGAAGTGGCGCGCCGGGTGAGCGGCAAATGCCACGTCGTTTTCGTGACCGCGTACGACAAGTACGCGGTCGCCGCGTTCGAGCAGGGCGCGGTCGACTACGTGATGAAGCCGTTCACCGCGCCGCGGCTGGATGCCACCATCGAGCGGCTGAAAGCGCGGCTCGCCGGGCCCCCGGCCGACTTGACCGGCATCCTGAAATCGCTTGCGTCCACGCTCGCCCAGCGCAAGGACTACCTACGCTGGATCACCGCCGCGCAGGGCGACGCGTTGCGCCTCATCACCGTCGACGAGATCTGCTACTTCAAGGCCGACCACAAGTACACGCTGGTGGTCACCCCCGACTCCGAGGCGCTCATCCGGCGGCCGCTGAAAGCCCTCGCCGAGGAAGTCGATCCGCAGGCATTCTGGCAGATTCATCGCTCGGCGATGGTGAATGTCAAGGAGATCGCGGGGGTGAACCGCGACTTTCGGGGCCATCTCACCGTGCGCCTGAAGCAGCGCAAGGAGACGCTGCCGGTGGGCGAGAGCTACGTGCATCTGTTCAAGCAGATGTAGTTACACTGGCGGGGTGATTGCCCGCCGCCGCTTCATCGTTGCCCTGTCGCTTGCCGCGAGCCCCCTGCCCGCCCAGCAGCCCGCGCGCGTCTACCGTATCGGCGTCTTGCGCCCGACCGCGCCCGACTTGAAGGGCGACGACGCCCTGAGCGTCAACTTGCCGCGCGCACTGCGCGAAATCGGCTACGTCGAGGGGCGCAACCTCGTCATCGAGACGCGCTTCGCCGACCGCAAGCTCGATCGCCTTCCTGCCCTTGCGCGCGAGCTCGTCGAGCTCAAGGTGGACGTCATCTTCGCCGTGGGCTCGGAGGCCGTGCGCGCGGCGAAAGGCGCGAGCGCCACCACCCCCATCGTCTTCTTCGGCAACTTCGACCCGGTGAAGCTCACCTTCGTGGCGAGCCTCGCCAAACCCGGCGGCAACGTCACCGGCATCGTGATCGCCCCGGACGGCACGCTGACGGCGAAGAAGGTCGAGCTGCTCGCGCAGGCCGTGCCCGCCGCGAGGCGCATGGCCATCCTGCTGCCCGGCGATCCAAACGTGGCGCGCGAGCAGGTGCCCGAGGCGCGCAAGGCGGCAGCCGGATTGGGCATCGACCTGTTCGTCGTCGACATGAAGGACGACGACTACCGCACGGCCTTCGGCAAGATCGAGCAGGTCCGCGCGCAGCTCCTGTTCGTCGCGTCGAGCACGTACTTCTATCGCGACCGCCGGCAGATCATCGACCTCGCGGCGCGCTACCGGCTTCCCGCTATGTACGAGTGGCCCGACCAGGTCGAGGACGGCGGCCTCATGGCCTACGGTCCGCCGAGCCTGCGGTCGCTCTACACCCGCATCGGCGCCAACATCGACCGCATTCTCAAAGGCACGAACCCGGCCGACATTCCGGTCGAGCAGCCGACCAAGCTCGAATTCGTCATCAACCTCAAGACCGCGAAGGCGCTCGGCCTTGCGATTCCGCAGGCGCTCTTGCTGCGAGCCGACCGGGTGATCGAGTAGCGCCGCTGCCGGGTCGACGGGCCGCCGCCACAACCGCGATCGGCGGCCCGGCGCCTCATCCATCCGCCCAACGTCGGAACCACTCCCAAAACCACAACGCGAGCAACACCAAGACCGACGGCATCGACCTCGACGTCGTCTGGCGCCAGAGCCTCGGGGACTGGGGCAACCTCGCCACGCAACTGCAGTGGACGCACGTGTTCCGCTATTCGCAGACCCAGGACGGCACCGCGTACCGCTTCGACGATACCCAAGGTGACGTCGGCGTGGGCAGCAGCGCGGGCACACCTGGCGACCGCGTGAACCTGATCGAAAGCGCCAACGTGAAGAACGTGACGATCACCCTGAACGAGGAAATCGTGGCCTGGGCGCGCGTGCATGCTGCCCGCCAGAACATGAGCGTGTCGCGCCGCGCTGAGGCGATCGCCTGACCGTGCGCAACCCGTTTTCGCTCGAAGCGAACGAATGCATTGCCCGCTACTCCGCCGCTGCCAGGCCGCGAGCCGGCATCCGCCGCGGGGAAGGCCGCGGCACGCGCCGTCGGTGACGGACGACGCCCGTAAATATGGCAATATGGGAAAGTGAAGACGACGATCGAGGATCGGACGTGATCCTCGAGCGGAGAAGCTGGTAACAGCTAACCGGACGGGACAACGACCTTCCGGTCAACGCAGCGAGCGATTCAACTCGTCGAGCGCCTTGCTGCCGGGTACGAGGTCGGCGTCACCCAGCGTGTTGAGCGGGGCGTCCACCGTGTCCAGCGCGTCGTGCATGTCCTCGCCGTCGGCGTGCAGGTACAGCAACCCGGTCACCACTTCGCCCGCCTCGCGCCGCGCCTCGAGGTAGCCCATCGCGGCGCCGCGGTCGGTGGGATCGAAGTTGTCGCCGACCTTGCGCAGGTGGATCACCCCACCGTCGTGCAGCACCACGCTGCGCCGCTCGCCGGGCGCGTAGCTCGTCGTGATCTCGTCGCGCGGTGAGATGAAGTCGAGGAAATTGACCGACGCGTTGTGCTCGCGCACGTAGTCGTAGCTCTTGGTCGACCCCGGGTGGTTGTTGAACGCGACACACGGGCTCACCACGTCGATGAACGCGGCGCCGTGATGGGCCACCGCCGCCTTGATGAGCGGAACGAGCTGTTCCTTGTCGCCCGAGAAGCCGCGGGCGACGAAGGTGGCGCCGAGGGTCAGCGCCAGCACGCAAAGGTCGATCGCCCCATCGCTGTTGACCGCACCCCGCTTGCTCTTGCTGCCCTTGTCGGCGGTGGCCGAGAACTGGCCCTTGGTGAGGCCGTACACACCGTTGTTCTCGACGATGTAGACCATGTTCACACCGCGGCGCATGACGTGCGCGAACTGGCCGAGGCCGATCGACGCGGAATCGCCGTCGCCGGACACGCCGAGGTAGATCAAGTCCTTGTTCGCGAGCGCCGCGCCGGTCAGCACCGACGGCATCCGCCCGTGCACGCTGTTGAAGCCGTGCGAGTTACCGAGGAAGTAGGTCGGCGTCTTCGACGAGCAGCCGATGCCCGAGAGCTTGGCCACCTTGTGCGGCGGCACGTCCAACTCGTAGAACGCCTGGATGATCGCCGACGAGATCGAGTCGTGGCCGCAGCCCGCGCACAGCGTGGAGATGGCGCCTTCGTAGTCGCGGTGCGTGTAGCCGAGCGCGTTGCGCGGCAGTGCGGGGTGGCGGATCTTCGGCTTCGCAAGGTAAGTCATCAGGCAACTCCGGAACGCCGCAGCGGCGTCACGTTGAACAGGCGCGCCTTCTCGGCGATCTCCCGCGTGATGAAGCGCGCGGTGATCGGCGTGCCGTCGTAGTGCAGCACCGAGATGAGGCGAGAAGGGTCGATGCCGCACTCGTTGACCAGCAGCGCCTTCATCTGCGCGTCGCGGTTCTGCTCGACCACGAACACGCGCTCGTGCGCGGCGATGAAGTCGGCGACCGCGTCGGCGAACGGAAACGCCCGCAGGCGCATCTGGTCCAGGTAGATGCCGTCGAGCTCGAGTGCTGCGAGCGACTCGGCCATCGCAGCACCGGTGGAGCCGAAGTAGACCACGCCGCTGCGCGTCGGCTTGGCCGCCTTGATGATCGCCGGCGCGGGGACCAGCTCCTTCGCCGTCTCGAACTTGCGCAACAGGCGCTGCATGTTGTCGACGTACGCCGGGCCCTCCTCGGTGTAGCGCGCGTAGCGGTCCTTGGTGGTGCCGCGCGTGAAGTAGCTGCCCTTGGTCGGGTGCGTGCCGGGGTAGGTGCGGTACGCGATGCCGTCGCCTTCGCTATCGAGGTACCGCCCGAACTCCTTCCCGGCATCGAGGTCCACCGCGTTCATGACCTTGCCGCGATCCATCCTCCGTGCGTCGTCCCACTTGAAGGGCTCCGTCAGCCAGTCCTGCATGCCGATGTCCAGATCGAGCATGACGAAGATCGGCGTCTGCAGGCGGTCCGCGAGGTCGAAGGCCTTGGCGCCGAACTCGAACGACTCGGTCGGGTCCTCCGGCAGCAGCATCACGTGCTTGGTGTCGCCGTGCGAGGCGTAGGCGCACGAAATGAGGTCCGCCTGCTGCGTGCGCGTCGGCATTCCGGTCGAGGGGCTGCCCCGCTGCACGTCGAACAGCACCACCGGAATTTCGGCGAAGTACGCAAGCCCCAGGAACTCCTGCATCAGCGACACGCCGGGACCGGATGTCGCGGTGAACGCGCGCGCGCCGTTCCACGCCGCGCCGATCACCATGCCGATCGACGCGAGTTCGTCCTCCGCTTGCAAGATGGCATATTTCTTTTTCTTGCTCGAAGGATCGGTGCGGTACTTGCGGCAATACTTCTGGAAGGCCTCGGCGAGCGAGGACGAGGGCGTGATCGGGTACCACGCCGCGACCGTCGCGCCGCCGTACACGCTGCCCAGCGCCGCGGCGCTGTTGCCGTCGATGAAGATGCGCTCGCCCACCGCGTCGCTGCGCGCCACGCGGATCGGCAGCGGGCCGGCGAAGCTCGCGAGCGCATGGTCGCGGCCCATCGCGAACGCCTTGCGGTTGGAATCGAGCAGCGCCTCCTTGCCCTTGTACTGCTCGCCGAACAGCTTGTCGATCTCGGCGGGGTCGATGTCGAGCAGCGCCGACAAGGCGCCCAGGTAGATGATGTTCTTGAAGAGCTGCCGCTGGCGCGCGTCGGTGTACTGCGCGTTGCAGATCTCGGTCAGCGGAACGCCGAGGACGGTAATGTCGTCGCGAAACCGCGACGGCGGCATCGGCCGGGTCGAGTCGTAGAAGAGGTACCCGCCCGAGTCGAGCTCGGCGACGTCCTTTTCCCAAGTCTGCGGGTTCATCGCCACCATGAGGTCCACGCCGCCGCGGCGGCCGCGCCAGCCGTCGCCGCACACGCGCACCTCGTACCACGTAGGCAGGCCCTGGATGTTGGAGGGAAAGATGTTGCGCGCCGCCACCGGCACGCCCATGCGCAGGATCGCGCGGGCAAAAAGGCCGTTCGCCGACGCCGAGCCGGAGCCGTTGACGTTGGCGAACTTGACGACGAAGTCGTTGGTTCTGATCGAGTTGTCCACGTCGGTGCGCATAATCAACGCGGGTCAGAGCCGATTTTCGCCGGCGGTTGCCAACGGCTCGGATGCTCGCGAACGGCGAAAATCGGATCTGACCCTCACACGGTCATCGGCCTGCGCAGTGTCGAGCAGGAACTTCTGCATGTCCCACGCGCCGGTCGGGCAGCGCTCGGCGCACAGCCCGCAGTGCAGGCACACGTCCTCGTCCTTCACCATCACCCGACCGGTCTTCAGTTCACCCGAGACGTACAGGTCCTGCTCGAGGTTGCGCGCGGGGGCCTTGAGACGTTGCCGGAGGTCGTCCTCCTCGCCGTTGGCGGTGAACGTGATGCAGTCCATCGGGCAGATGTCCACGCACGCGTCGCACTCGATGCACAGCTTGTCGGTAAATACCGTCTGCACGTCGCAGTTCAAGCACCGCTGCGCCTCGGCGAAGGCGAGCTTGGGATCGAAGCCGAGCTCGACTTCGACCTTGATACTCGCGAGCGCGATCCTGGTCTCCTTGAGCGGCACGCGAAAGCGCCGGTCGGAGGTGATCGCGTTGTCGTAGCTCCACTCGTGAATGCCCATCTTCTGCGAGACGAGGTTGACGTGCGGTGGCGGCCGCCGGCGCAGGTCTTGCCCATTGCAGAAGAGATCGATCGAGATCGCGGCGTCGTGGCCGTGCGCCACCGCCCAGATGATGTTCTTCGGCCCGAACGCGGCGTCGCCGCCGAAGAAGACATTGGGCAGCGTGGAGGCCATCGTGGCCTTGTCGACCACCGGCATTCCCCACTCGTCGAAGGCGATGCCGATGTCGCGCTCGATCCACGGGAACGCGTTCTCTTGGCCGATCGCGACCAGCACGTCGTCGCACGCAAAGTGCACGTCGGGCTCGCCGGTGGGCACGAGCTGGCGGCGCCCCTTGGCGTCCTTGCCCGGCGCGACCTTCTCGAAGGTCACCCCGGTGAGCTTGCCGCCGTCGTGCGTGAACGCCTTGGGCACGAGGTAGTTGTGGATCGGGATGCCCTCGTGGCGCGCGTCTTCCTTCTCCCAGGGCGAGGCCTTCATCTCGTCGAAGCCCGAGCGCACCACGACCTGCACGTCCGCGCCGCCCAGGCGGCGGGCGCTGCGGCAGCAGTCCATCGCGGTGTTGCCACCGCCCATCACCACGACGCGCTTGCCGATCCGCGTAGTGTGCCCGAACGACACGCTCGCGAGCCAATCGATGCCGATGTGGATGTTGGCGGCGGCTTGCGTGCGGCCCGGGATGTCGATGTCGCGTCCGCGCGGGGCGCCGCTGCCGACGAATACGGCGTCGAACCCCTGCGCGAGCAGCGCCTTCAGGCTGTCGATGCGCTGGCCGGGACGAAAGTCCACGCCGAGGTCGAGCACGTAGCCCATCTCCTCGTCGATCACGCTCTCCGGCAGCCGGAACTTCGGAATCTGCGTGCGCATCATGCCGCCGGCTTGCGCGTCCCCGTCGAACACGACGAGGTCGTAACCCAGCGGCGCCAGATCGCGCGCGACGGTGAGCGACGCGGGGCCCGCGCCGACCAACGCCACGCGCTTGCCGTTCTTCCGTGCGGCCGGCTTCGGCAGGTACTCGCGGATGTCGTCCTTGTAATCCGCGGCCACGCGCTTCAAGCGACAGATCGCCACCGGCTCGGGCTTCGCCTTCTTGTCGTGGCCCTCCTCCACGCGGCCGCGGCGGCACGCGGGCTCGCATGGGCGGTCGCAGGTGCGGCCGAGGATGCCGGGGAATACGTTCGACTTCCAATTGACGAGATACGCCTCGCCGTAGCGGCCGGCCGCGATCAGGCGAATGTATTCGGGAACCGGAGTATGGGCCGGGCAGGCCCACTGGCAATCGACGACTTTGTGGAAGTAATCGGGATTTGCAATGTCCGTCGGCTTCAAACGGGGGTCTCCAGTCACGTCACGCGCGGCCTACGTTCTTGGGGTGCTTCATGGGGCCGGCAATCGCAGCCGCGATGCTACGCCTGCGCGCCCGCGGTGGAAAGCAAGGCGCGCGCCAATCCACAAATCCAGTGCGGGTATTCCGCGCATGCTGCGGCGCAACATCGACTCACGGTAGCGCGCAGGTTCGAAACCCGACGAACATATCGACACGCTCCGGCCTGTAGAAGTTGCGGAATTTGCGATGTTGCAGGCGCGGCGCCGTCGCGAACGAGCCGCCGCGCAACACGCGATGATCGCCGAACCACGGCTGCGAGTACTCGGCGTAAGGATCCGGCGCGAAGCCCGGGTACGGCAGAAACGGCGTCGCCGTCCACTCCCATACGTCGCCGGTGCGCAGCGAATCGGCGGCGCATTCCCACTCGTCCTCGGACGGCAAGCGCCTGCCCGCCCACGCGCAATACGCTTCGGCCTCGTAGGCACTGACGTGCCGGACGGGCGCACGGTCATCGAGGGTGACCCAGCGATCGAAGCGGCGCTCCTGCCACGGCCCGCCTTCGCGGCGCCAGTACGCCGGATGCGTGGCTCTGCGCGCCTCCCGCCAGCGCCGGCCTTCCGCCGGCCACAGATCGTCGCGCGCGTAACCGCCGCCGGCAACGAACGCGGCGAACTCGGCGTTGGTCACGCAGCGGCGCGCGATCGCGAAGGGCGCGACGTCGATCTCGTGCCCCCATTTTTCGTTGTCGAACACGAAGCGCTCGCGCTCGTCGCCGTGCGCAGCGCCCTTGAACATCCGGGTGGCGGGCACCTCCACGTCACCGCCGGGCGCGGCTTCGCGTTGCGGCCATACCAGACCCGCGGGTGACGGAAGCGCCAGCGTCTGCAGCGTCATGAGCAGCGCCTCTCCGTGCATGTGCTCGTGCAGCAGCGCCAACTCGAAGAAATAGCGCTCGCCATCGCCCGTACGCGCAAGCGCGCGGAGCGTGTCCGCGAGCGTGGCCGCGAGATACGCGTCGATGCCGTCCCAATCGGGAAGCTCGAGCTGCCAGCGCGTGGCATGCGGAACGCGCGCCGAGTCCCACCACGCGTCCGCCTGCGGCAGGTGCGACGGCGTGCGCGCGCCGCGCGGATCGTCGGGGGCGTAGCGCCGGCACCAGAACTCCTGGAACCATCCGATGTGCCCCGTTTCCCACCGCGGCAGGTTGACGATTGCGATCTGCGGAAAGCGTTGCTGGTCCGGCGTCAGGTGCCGGTACATGCGCTGCGTATAATCGCGCGCAGCGACCAACTCGCGCGCGAGCGCGGCGGCTGAACGATCAGGTGGCGTCGACAACCATGTCCTCCACGAAACGGGCGCGGCCCATCGTGCTGCTGGTCACGCCGTATCTTGCCGGCGCCAACAACGGCAACTGGCGAACGGCGTCGCGCTGGGCGCGCATGCTCGCGTCCGAATACAGGGTCATTGTACAAGCACCGCAGGCGGCGCTTCGCAACGACGCCGCGGCGATGATCGCCCTGCACGCGCGGCGCAGCTTCGATGCGATCGCGGCGTGGCGCGCGGCGCATCCGGATCGTGCGCTCGTGGTCACCCTTACCGGCACCGACTTGTACAAGGACATCCCCGCCGGCGACCGCGCGGCGACATCGTCTCTGGCGCTGGCCGACCGGCTGGTCGTGCTGCAGGGCGACGCGATCGCGCACCTGCCCGAGGCGATGCGCGGAAAGGCGCGCGTGGTGCATCAATCGGCGCGGCCGCTCGCCCCGTGGACCGGCAAGCGCAACGATCGGCTGCATTGCCTACTCGTCGCCCATTTGCGCGAGGAGAAGGACCCGGCGACGCTGTTCGCCGCCTGGCGCCTGCTGGACGCGCCGCACGCAACGCTCACGATCATCGGCGCGGCCCTCGACCCGGCGCTCGGGCGCGCCGCGCGCGACCTCGCCCGCGACGACGCGCGCGTGCGGTGGCAAGGTCCCCGCGAGCACGCGTGGACGCGGCAGGCGATCAAGCGCGCGCATCTTCTGATCGTGCCTTCGCGCATGGAAGGTGGGGCCAACGTGGTGGTCGAAGCGGTGACCGCCGGCACCGCCGTCGCGGCGAGCCGCATGTCGGGCAACGTCGGCATGCTCGGCGACGACTATCGCGGCTACTTCGAGGTGGGCGACGCCGCCGGGCTCGCGTCGCTGCTCGCGCGCCTGCACGCGGATCACGCGCTCCTGCGCGCCCTTTCGGCGCAATGCGCCAAGCGTGCCTTCCTGTTCCGGCCCGAAGCGGAGGCGGCATCGGTACGCCGGGTGCTCGTCGAGGCATTTAGAATGGCGGGGCAACCCTACCTCGAGCGAGCACGATGAACGCACCCGACGCCGTCCCACTGCGACTCACCTCCTTTTCCCACGGCGGCGGCTGCGGCTGCAAGATCGCGCCGGGCGTGCTGCAGCAGATCATCGCCAAGGCGAGCCCCAGCATGCTGCCGCAGTCGCTGCTGGTCGGCATCGAGACCGCCGACGACGCCGCCGTGTACCAGATCAACGAGCGGCAAGCCATCGTCGCCACCACCGACTTCTTCATGCCGATTGTCGACGACCCGTACGACTTCGGCGCGATCGCCGCCACCAACGCGATCTCCGACGTCTACGCGATGGGCGGCACGCCGCTGTTCGCGCTCGCGCTGGTCGGCATGCCGGTCAACCAGCTCCCGCTCGACGTCATCCGCAAAGTACTCGAAGGCGGCGAGGCGGTCTGCGCGCGCGCCGGCATTCCGGTGGCGGGCGGCCACACCATCGACTCGGTCGAGCCGATCTACGGCCTGGTCGCGATCGGGCTCGTCGATCCGGCGAATCTCAAGCGCAACGCAGGCGCGCGCCCGGGCGACCGGCTCGTGCTCGGCAAGCCGCTCGGCGTGGGCGTGTACAGCGCGGCGCTCAAGAAGGAGAAGCTGTCGGCCGAGGGCTACGCGGCGATGATCGCGAGCACGACCCAGCTCAACACGCCGGGCATCGCGCTCGGCAAGCTTCCCGGCGTGCACGCGCTGACCGACGTGACCGGCTTCGGCCTTTTGGGTCACCTGCTCGAGATCTGCCGCGGCAGCAAAGCGGGTGCGAGTGTGGACTTCGCGAAGGTGCCGCTGCATCCGGGCACGCTCGAGCTCGCACGCGCGGGCTATTTCACGGGTGCTTCGGGACGCAACTGGGCGGGCTACGGCGCCGACGTCGACCTGGGTGCGAGCATCGGCGACGCCGAGCGGGCGTTGCTCACCGACCCGCAAACGTCCGGGGGACTGCTCGTAGCGTGCGCACCGGAAGCGGTGGACAAGGTCATGGCCATTTTCCGTGGCGAAGGCTTCGCCGAAGCACGTGACATCGGCGCCATCGTGGCCGGACCCGCGCGGGTTGCGGTGGCCTGACGCTCGCGCCCCCCTCGCCATGATCACTGCGGAATTCCTGTTGACGTCACTCGTCGTCGTGCTAATCCCCGGCACGGGCGTCGTCTACACCGTCTCCACCGGCATCGCCCGCGGGCGCCGCGCGAGCGTCTGGGCGGCGCTGGGCTGCACGGCCGGCATCCTGCCCCATCTGCTGGCCACGACCCTGGGCCTCGCGGCGGTCATGCACTCGAGCGCGCTCGCGTTCCAGGCGCTCAAGTACGCGGGCGTCGCGTACCTGCTCTTCCTCGCCTTCGCGACCTGGCGCGACCGGTCCGCATTCGCCGTCGACGAAAGCCTGTCGGGCGTGCCGGCCGTTGGCCTCGTGCTGAAGGCGTTCCTGCTCAACATCCTCAACCCCAAGCTCACCCTATTCTTCCTCGCCTTCCTGCCCCAGTTCATCGATCCGGCGTCCGCCACGCCCCTTGTCGACCTCCTCGTCCTGTCCGCTGTCTTCATGGCGATGACTTTCGTGGTCTTCGTCGCCTACGGACTCCTGGCGCACGCGTTCCGCCGGTTCGTCGTCGATTCGGCACGTGTCCAGGGTGTGCTGCGTTACGGCTTCGCGGGCGCCTTCGCCGCCCTCGCCGCGCGGCTCGCCGCGGCCGATCGCTGAGCTTCACCCGTTCGCCGAAACGGTGGCATGATGGGCTCAGGGCTCCGACCACGAAGCGCACGAGCGCTCCGGCATCTCTCTCGATCCACACGAGGGCAACGCGATGCGAGCGGGCTTCGGCATGTGCGCGGGGCTTTGACTACGTCGCGTAGAACACCGCGAAGTCGCCGTTGCCGTCCTGCCACCGCCGCACGCGGCGAAACCCCGCCTCCTGCAGCAGCATGGTGAACTCCTCCGGCGCGTACTTGTACGAATTCTCGGTATGGATGCGCTCGCCCGCGGCGAACGTACGGGTAGCGCCCGGCAGCTTCACCGTCTGCACGGTGCGCGCCGCCAGGTGCATCTCGATGCGGCCCTCGCCCTCGTCGTACAACGCGACGTGGTCGAACGCGTCGGGCCGGAAGTCGCTGCCCAGGATGCTGTTCACGTGATGCAGCACGTTGCGGTTGAAGGCCGCCGTGACCCCGACCGCGTCGTCGTAGGCGGCAGTGAGCCGGCGCGGGTCCTTCTTGGTGTCGACCCCGATCAAAAGGCCGCTGCCTTCGCGCCCGACGCAATGCAGGTGCACGGAAGTCAGGAACTCCCGGGCTTCGCCCGGCGTGAAGTTGCCGATCGAGGAGCCGGGATAGAAGAAGGTCACCGCGTCGCGCGTCAGGTCGCGCCCAAGGTCGAGTCCTCGCGTGAAGTCCGCGACCACGCCCAGCATCTCGACTTCCGGGAAGTCGGGCGCCATGCGCGCGAGCGAGCGCGCGATCTCGTCTCCCGCGAAGTCGACGGCGATATAGCGCGACGGCGCCACGAACGCGAGCCAGGCGAGCGCCTTGCAGCAGTCGCCGGCGCCCAGGTCGACGAACTGCTTGCCCTGCCCCAGCGCGCGCGCGATCGCGTCGCGATGCTCGTTGAAGATGGCGCGCTCGGTGCGGGTCGGATAGTATTCGGGCAGCTCGCAGATGGCGCCGAACAACGCGCAGCCCAGGGTGTCGTAGAAATACTTTGGGGCGATCACCGCGGGTGTCGCGAGCAGGCCCGCCGCCAGGGCGCGCCGCTCCGCCTGCGCATCGCGCAGGTAACGCTCGACTATCCGATACTGACCCGAGGGCATACGCCATGATAACGGCGCTGCTGCGCGTCGCACTCTTCGCAGCACTCGCGTCCTGCGCGCACGCGCAGACGTGGAAACCCTGGGAGGGGCCTACACCCGAGTTGCAGGCGCGTACGCTGGCCGGCGCGCCCTTGCGCCTTTCCGACTACGCCGGGCGCACCGTGCTGGTCAACTTCTGGGCCACGTGGTGCGCACCCTGTGTCGCGGAAATGCCGTCGCTCGAGCGCCTGCGCAAGCGGCTCGCGAAGGAGCGGGTGGAGGTGATCGCCGTCAACTTCCAGGAGAACGCGGCGCGCATCCAGCCCTTTATCGAGCGGCTGGGCGTCACCTTCCCGGTCGTGCGCGACCACGACGGGAGCTTGCGAACAGCGTGGGACGTGAGCGTATTCCCGTCGACGTTCATCGTCGACCCCCAGCAGCGCGTGCGCGCGGTCGCCGTGGGAGAAGTCGATTGGGATGATCCGAAGGTACAATCGCGCCTACGCGCCTTGCAATAGCGTCGAAAGGAGGATTCGCCATGGATCGCCGTACTTTCGTTGCCGCCGCCGCCGCGGCGCCGTTCGCTACCGCAGTCTCCCCGGTCGCGCTCGCGCAAGCTCGCACGTATGCGCCCGCGACGTCGGACTGGCGCACCTTCGAGGTCGTCACCCGCCTCGACATCGCCAACGCCGGGCCCGGCACGCGGGCCTGGATACCGGTCCCGAATGTCAACAACGACTGGCAGCAATCCTCCCCCAGCACCTGGAGCGGCAACTTGCGCGAGGCCGCGCTGGTGACGGACCCGGCGAGCGGGGCGCAGATGATCGCGGTCGCGTGGAGCGACACGGAGAAGGCGCCGTACCTCGAGGTGACGAGCCGCTTTCGCGCGCGCAATCGCAGCATCGACTGGAGCCGCAAGACGCGGCCGGCCGCGCCATCGGACTTGGGCGACCATCTCAAGCCCACCGCGCTTCTTCCCACCGACGGCATCGTCGCCAAGACTGCGGCCTCCGCGGTATCCGGCAAGACGAGTGACCTCGACAAGGCACGCGCCCTGTACGACTGGGTCGTCCACAACACCTACCGCGATCCCGCGGTGAGAGGCTGCGGTGTGGGCGACATCAAGGGCATGCTGGAAACCGGGAACCTGGGCGGCAAATGCGCCGACCTGAACGCGCTGTTCGTCGGCCTGTGCCGCTCGGTGGGGGTGCCCGCGCGCGACCTCTACGGCATTCGGGTCGCCAAATCCGCGTTCGGCTACAAGGAGCTGGGCGCGGGCAGCACGGACATCTCCAAGGCGCAGCACTGCCGCGCCGAAGTATGGCTCACGGACTACGGCTGGGTGGCGATGGACCCGGCGGACGTGGCCAAGGTGATGCGCCAGGAAACGTCGGTGTGGATCAGGGAGCCGCGCAACGCGCTGGTCGCTCCGGTGTACGGCGCGCTGTTCGGCGCGTGGGAAGGCAACTGGATGGGTTACAACGCGGCGCACGACGTGGCGTTGCCGGGGTCGAAGGGGGCGAAGCTCGGCTTCCTCATGTATCCGCAGGCCGAGACGCGCGGCGAGCGCGTCGACAGCCTCGATCCCGACACGTTCAAGTACAAGATCACCGTCGCCGCCTAGCGCTTGACCCGGCGGCTCGCTCGCGCGGTGGCGTATCTGCTCGGCTCACTCGCGCCGGCCGTCGCCGCCGCCAGCCCCGCGCCCGATTACGGCCTGTATCCGGCGGCGTCGTTCCGGCTCGTCACCGGGCAGTGCCGCGACTGCGCCGCGTCGCGGCAGGCGCTGTGGTACTTCCGCGCCGAAACAATCGCGGTGCCCAGGCCCGGCATCGCAGTGGCGTCGTTCACTCCGGCAACGGAAACCTTCGCCGACGTGCGGGCGTGGGCCGCGGCTCGCACGCCCGACGCCGCGATCGACTATCCGCCGCTCGTCTGGGTGGCGGCTTCGCAGGTGATGCGCGGCGCGCGCATGTCTGCCGACGGCGGCGCACTGCGCGCGGGCGACGCGACGCTGGCCGCGCGGCCGATCGCCAAGATCCCGCTCAACCGCTCGTACTACGACGCGTCGTCGGTCGCGTGGCTTCAGGGGCGTGACCTCGCGGTGCGCGGCGAGACGCGTGACGGCGCGTTCGTCATGCGCAGCGTCTGGCCGAACGACTTTCGCGTCGGGCCGCAGGCCGCCCCGATGCGCGCGATGCCGCAGGCGGCGTCAGCGCAGCTCGCGCTGCGCGCGCTCGTGCGTGAAGCTCCGCGCGGCGGCGCGCAAAGCCCGTACGCGATACAAACCCTGTGGCAACGCGAAGGCGCCATGCAGGACTGGACCGGCAAGCCGGTGCTGGCACTCCTGGTCAACGGCGCGCAGGGCGACGACGACGAGGCGCACGCCGGACACTTCGCGCTGGTCACCGGCCGCGTGCGCGGCGACGGCGCGATCGGCGACTGGCTCGCCGACAACTTCTACTCGCTCGACATCGAAAGCGAAAAGGGCATCCTCGCCGCACCCGTGCCGCTCGACAACTACCTGGCCGACCTCAACAGCGGGCAGAGCTGGTACCGGCCGACGTATCTCCTGGTGATGGTGCTGCGCGACGAGCGCGCGCCGGCGCTGGTGCAGTCGGCACTGAACCGCGTCTACCAGCAGTTCTACCGCCACCAGCTCGTCTACTACCACCCCGCCGACAACTGCGCGAGCATCAGTGTCGACACCTTGCGTGCGCTGGGCTGGCCGGTGCGCGCACGCGGCCCGACCAATCGCGCGCTCGCCTGGGTGGGGTTCCCGTTCGTCGCGCTCAAGGAGCGCTCGTTCGCGAAGGCCAGGGTCGCGGTCGACTACCTGTACACCGACCAGACGCGCCTGCTGCCCGCGGCGGCGCTGGAAGAGGCCTACGCGGACCTCGCGGACTTCGCCCGCGGCACGCTCCCCGCCGGCGCGGGTGCACTCGCGCGCATGGTCGCGGAAGACCTCGAGGCGCTCGCCTTCGTGCGCGTGCCGCAGTTTCCGTCGAGCCGCGCGTTCGGCGACGCTCCCGTGGTGTCGATGGCGGAGTACCGGGCGCGCGTGCCCGCCGACCCCGCGCTCGCGCAGATCGTGCCGGTGCCGCCGCGGGCGTTCCCCGACTCGTTGCGCGATCCCGATCTGCTCGCGCCGCGCCGGCGTCCCTCCGACTATGTCGCCACGGCGTGGGGACTCGTGTCGATCGTCGGCATCCCGGTGCTCGCGTGGCGCGCGTGGCGCGCGTGGCGCCGGCGCCAGCGCAAGTCACGCGCCGCGCTCGAGTAGGCGATCGCGGCGGGCGAGCGCCGGAAACCCCTTCACCCACAGCGCGGCGACCAGGAGCGTGCCCACGCCGCCGATGACGGTGGCGGCCACCGGCCCGGTGAACGCAGCCACGGTGCCGGCGCGGAACTCGCCCAGCTCGTTGCTGGCGCCGATGAACACCGCGTTGACCGCGCTCACCCGCCCGCGCATGTCGTCCGGCGTGTCGAGCTGCACCAGCGTCTGGCGCACCACCACGCTCACCATGTCCGCGCCGCCGCCGATGGCGAGGGCGACGAGCGACAGCGTGAAATCGCGCGAGAGCGCGAACACGATCATCGACACACCGTAGATCGCGACCGCGACGAACATGCGGCGGCCGGCGTGGCGCTCGAGCGGCCGCTGGGCAAGCGTCACGCCCACCACCAGCGCCCCCAGCGCCGGCGCCGCGCGCAGCGCGCCCAGTCCCCACGGGCCCATGCCGAGGATGTCCTTGGCGTACATGGGCAGCAGCGCCGTGGCGCCACCCAGGAGCACGGCGAAAAGATCGAGCGAGATCGCACCCAGCACCTGCTTCTTACGCCAGATGAAGGCGAAGCCGGCGAACAGCGAGGCGAGCGATACCGGACTCCGGGCGGCGCTCACGGGAATGCGCTCGATCGCGGCCACGTACGCCGTGGACACCACCAGGAAGGCGAGGCCCGCGAAGTACACGACCGCCGCGCCGAACGCGTAGAGGAAGCCGCCCAGCACCGGCCCGCCGATGACGGCGAACTTGAGCAGGGTCGAGCTCGTCGCGAATGCGCGCGGCAACTCCTCCACGGCGACCAGCGCGGGCACGATGGCCTGCTGCGCGGGCATTTGCAGCGCGCGGGCGAGGCCCATGACCACGCACATCGCGAAGATGAGGTCGGGGCCGACCGCGGCCTGCAGCGTTGCCAGGCCGAGGACCACCGCGGCCACGGCCTGCAGCGCGAGCGCGGCCCCGAGGACGACCCGGCGGTCGGCCCGATCCACCAGTTGCCCGGCCGGCACGGTGAACAGGAGCGCGGGGATGAACTGCATGAGGCCGACCATCCCGAGGTCCCAGGCGCTGCCGGTCAGGTCGTACATCTGCCAGGCCAGCGAGACCAGGAGCATCTGATTGGCGGCGGTGCCGAGGAGCCGGGTCCAGAGGAAGCGGCGAAAACTCGGGGAAAACCGCGGCGACGCTGCCATCCGCGGCATCTTACGCCGGGCCGGTCCGGGAACGGATTGCGAGGGGCTCGACAGCCGTCATTGATAACGCTATCATATGCCCCATTCCCCATCGACCAGGACCCCCTACCGTGAACATGAAGGCCACCGTCAGCGAACGCCCCCGCCGCCCAGGCGCCTCCAGCCGCGCTACCGGCAGCGTCACGCTCGCCGACGTGGCCAAGCTGGCCGGCGTCTCGCCGATCACCGTGTCGCGGGTGGTCAACCGGCCCGAGCTCGTGACCGCCGACACCCTGGCGCACGTGCAGCAGGTCATCGACCGCACGGGCTACGTGCCGAACCTGCTCGCCGGCGGCCTCGCGTCCAAGCGCACCCGCCTGGTCGCGGCACTGGTGCCCTCGATCACCAACGGAATCTTCGTCGACTGCGTCCAGGCGCTGACCGACCGGCTGTGGGAGGCGGGCTACCAGGTGCTCCTGGGCCTGTCCGGCTACCCCGCCGCGCGCGAGGACGCGCTCCTGGGCGCCGTGCTGTCGCGCCGTCCGGACGCGATCTACCTCACCGGCATCAATCACTCGACCGAGGCGCGCTCGCGCCTGATCAACGCGAAGGTCCCGGTGGTCGAGACCTTCGACATGACGCCCACGCCGATCGACATGCTGGTGGGCTTCTCGCACGACCAGATCGGCGAAGCGGTCGCCCGCCATCTGCTTGCCAAGGGCCATCGCAGCTTCGGCCTCGTCTGGGCCGACGACACCCGCGCGCTCGCCCGGCGCCAGGGCTTCCTGGCCGTGCTGGAGGCGCAAGGGGAC
>JADLEZ010000015.1 GCA_020845855.1 Burkholderiales bacterium | reverse complement strand
GGCCGAAAACCGATCGGCTTCGGCCGGATCAGTGATCGGCTTGCATCGGAATCGGTGATCGGCTTCAACCGGAACGAGTGATCGGCTTGCGCCGGAATCGGTGATCGACATGCTCCGGATTCCGCAGGCCTCCGCCGTCAACACATCCTCGAGCGAGCTCTGCGTGCCCTCGATCTGGCTCGACAGGACGGCCTCTTTGCGCACGTACATCGCGACGAACAGGTCGGGATGCGGCAAGGTCTGGATCGAGCCGTCCAGGCGCCCGAGCGCCCGATCGGCCCGGGAGAGCAGGGCCTGGAGCTCGCCCTCCAGGCGGACTGGCGGGTAGGGCGGCAGCGACGCCGGTAGAAACGCCCGATATCCGCCCGACTGCCGAACGTAGCGGCCGGCGCGGTGGGCGGGATCGGCGACGCTCACAGGACTGGCAGCCTTTCACATACGCGGATCACGGCCGCCATGGTAAAGCGAGCCTTCACTATGGGCAAGTGTCCGGCCTCGTGAAAGGCACGAGGCGATACAGGCGTTGGAGATCTTCAAGCGCTGATCGCTGGCGCCGCCGCTACCAGCCGCACGCGGCCGGTGAGGAGCTGCTGCATCATCCCCTGCTTGATGGCGCGGGTCTTGTCGCGGCGAGCTTCGAGCGCCGCGATCTCGGCGTCCATGTCGGAGAGGACGGTGGCGATGGCGGACTGTTCGTCCTTCGGCGGAAGCGAAAGACAGACTTGTGCCAGCGCCGCGGCGCCGATATGAACCACAGCATCCCCTTGACCGTAGCTCGCTTTCTGTCGAGCTACACCCGGCATGTTCAAGGCGTAGCCAAGAAATAGGGAATCGACGTTGCTCGGCCTCAGGATGACGATATCGCCTCCGGCGTACGCTTCCTCTCCAAGCACCAACGCCACACACTTCCCGATGTCCTCCTTGGTTTCCCCCGATCCTGCAAACAAGAGATCACCGTACTCGAGTTGCGTTGCTGTGTCCGCCACTTCGGGCGATATCCGCGAGTAGAACTCGCGGATGTAGTCATGGTGCGTCGTATAGATCTCACCGTACCGCACGCATGCTAGGTGGCCGCTCTGTGCATCGTCACGCTTGACGCCACTTCCCTTCAGGAAATACCCGATCTCCCCCAACCGCTTCGTCTCCCACTCCCCGCTGAAGCCCGGCAGGCGGGTCTTGCCGGTGAGGAGTTGCTGCATGGCGGCCTGCTTGATGGCCCGCTTCTTGGCGATCAGCGCCTCCAACGCCCCGAGCAACCCATCCACATCCGACAACGCCTCGGCGATGGCACGCTGTTCGGCGAGGCTGGGGACGATCATAGGTAGCTTGACTAGGTCCCGCGTGTAGATCGCGGCGACGCTGGTCGTTCCGGTCGCTAAGCCACGCAGGCGCTCGATCGAGGCCGAAGCGTTCAGTGCGTAGTTCGCGTACGCGGTTGAGACGACTTGCTCCGGATCGAACTCAAACCTCATCAGATTTGAGTTGTAGAACGCGATGGGCAGTTCTTCACGCCAGAGCGCCACCTTTCCGACGAGGTCCAGCGTGTTGCGTGTGTTGAATAGGACGTCACCCCGTCGCAGGCGATGTTCGTCTTGGGGCCTTATGCCGGGCGTGACGAACTCCACCTTGGTGAGATCGAAGCTGCCGCGACCGACGTTTCCCATCTTCATCAGAGGAAAGTCGGTCTCAAGCTCGCTATTGGTGTAGTTGCCTCCAAGACGACCTCTGACCAACACTGCACCGAGCGACTTCACTGTCCAGTCGACAGGCAGCGTCCCAAGTTCGGTACGCTTGTACCCCGGCGGCACGTCCTGCGCTTGCGCCTTCACGCCATGGCGCGGCGCATCATCCCTGACCTGTACCGCATCGCTCGTCATCGCCATGCGAGCCCCATCTTCTTGAGGTGCCCCTCGACCTTCGCGCTGAGCGCCTCGACGTCGCGCTCCAGTTCAGGCAGCGGCCGGGCGTAGCGCTCCTCCAGCTCCTTCACGCGCCCGGCGAGCTGCTGGGTCACCCGCTGCACCTCGCCGTCGATGGTGGCGCGCAGGGCGGCTAGCCACTTGTCCTCGACCACCAGCGTCTTGATCTCGGCCTCGGTGAGCTTGCCGTAGCGGGCCAGCACCTTCTCGTCGAGCGCGGCCTGGGCCTCCTTCACGGCTTTGCTGGCGTCGGACTCCGCGTCGATCAGGGCGAGGCAGCGTTCGAGGGCGTCGCGCTCCTCAAAGCTCTCTGCCTCGCCGGCGATGGCCTTGAGCCGGTCCTTGACGCCGCCCTTGGTGACCTTGCCCTTGTCGTTCGTGGCCTCGGCGAGGAGCCCTTCCTCGCCGCTGTGCTCCTCGACGAACTCCTCCAGCGCCTGCGCCGCCGCCTCCTGCTTCGTCTGCAACGTCTCGACGGCAGCCTGTTCCTTGGCGAAGTAGCGCGCGACGACGAGCGCGGGCGGCACCAGGTCCATCTTGTACTTCTTGCGCCCGATGGTGAGGTCGGGCGTCTCCTTGATGTTGCGCGCCTTGTCCTCGACGATCCCGCGCGGCCTGGCGGCCTCCTGCCAGCCGTCAGCGGCGATGAGATAGACGTCGTCCTGCATCGTCTCGGCCCAGTAGTCCATGAGCCGCTGGTAGACGTCGTAGCGGCTCACGAGCGGCAGGTTGGCGAAGCGGCCGAGCAGGTCCTCGGACAGAGTGTGGATCAGCTCGCGGGGCCGGTCGTCGACCTCGATGCCCCGGAGCGCGGGCGCGTGGGCGGCGCGCCAGCCCTCGAACACGCCCGCCACGCGTTCGGCGAAGGCCTTGAACTCCGGATGGCCGGCCACGGTGGCCTTGAGCTCGTGCCCGGGAACGCGCGGCTCGAGGTAGCCCTCGCGGCCGTTGTCCTGGAAGAGCGTCTTGCGCAGGGTCGGGAAGACGCGCCACCAGGCATCCAGCGCGTCGATGTCACGGACCGGGATGCCGCCGTTCAGGTGTGCGTCGAGGTCGTGCAGGTCCTCGGGCTCGCTCGCGTCGATGTAGCGCGGGAGGTTCAGGTTGTAGTCGTTGGCCGGACTGGCGATCTCGGCCACCGGCACCATGCGCGAGTAGCGCGGCAGCTCGATCTGGCGTGTGAACACGTCCACGATCTTGTGGATGTCCTGGCTGCGCAGGCGGTTCTTGTTGCCGTCCTTGAGGAATCCCTTGCTCGCGTCGATCATGAAGATGCCGGTGCGGGCGTGGGCGTGCTCCTTGTCGATCACCACGATGCAGGCCGGGATGCCGGTGCCGTAGAAGAGGTTGGCCGGCAGCCCGATGATGCCCTTGATCAGGCCGCGCTGGACGAGGTTCCTGCGGATGTCGGCTTCCCGGTTGCCGCGGAACAGCACGCCGTGCGGCAGGATGATCGCGCCCTTGCCGGTGCTCTTGAGCGAGGCGACGAGGTGCAGCAGGAAGGCGTAGTCACCGTTCTTCGCCGGCGGGATGCCGTACTCGAAGCGCCCGAACTCGTCGTGGGCTGGGTCGAGGCCGCTCGACCACGCCTTCGCGGAGAAGGGCGGATTGGCGACCGCGAAGTCGAAGGTCCTGAGGCTGCCGTTGCTGTTCTTGAAATTCGGTGCGGAGAGCGTGTTTCCGCGCCACAGCTCGGCGGTCGTTTGCGCGTGCAGGATCATGTTCATGCGCGCCAGCGCCCAGGTAGCCACGTCCATCTCCTGGCCGTAGATGGCGAGCTTCCGGGTGTCGGCTTCGTCGGCCGCCTTGATGAGCAGCGAGCCCGATCCGCAGGTGGGGTCGTAGACGGTGGGCTCGCGCAGTTCGCCTGCGCGCTCGATGCCGATGACCTGCGCCATGATGCGCGAGACCTCGGCCGGGGTGTAGAACTGCCCCTTGCTCTTGCCGCTCTCGGTGGCGAAGTGG
>JADLEZ010000014.1 GCA_020845855.1 Burkholderiales bacterium | reverse complement strand
CCCGCCGCCATCCCATTGACCGCGCTTGCCGCGAGCCCGCGGCATGCCCCATCCCGACCGGAGCTAGACCCGATGCAACTCGTCGTACGCGATCTGTCGAAGCGCTATCCCAACGGGGTGCAGGCCCTCGCGGCCGTGTCGCTGACCGTGCCGCCCGGCATGTTCGGGCTCCTGGGTCCCAACGGCGCGGGCAAGTCGACCCTCATGCGCACGCTGGCGACACTGCAAAGCGCGGACTCGGGCACCGCGCAACTGGGCGACATCGACATGTTGCGCGAGCCTGGGCGCGTGCGCGCGGTGCTGGGATACCTGCCGCAGGACTTCGGCGTGTATCCCAGAGTATCGGCGTACGATCTGCTCGATCACCTCGCCCGCCTCAAAGGCCTCGCCGAGGCGAAGTCGCGCCGCGAGACCGTGGACGCGCTGTTGCATCGCGTGAATCTGTACGCGGTGCGCAAGCAGAAGCTCGGCGGCTTCTCGGGCGGCATGCGCCAGCGCTTCGGCATCGCGCAGGCGCTGATCGGCAATCCCAAGCTCGTCATCGTCGACGAGCCGACGGCGGGCCTCGACCCGGAAGAGCGCGTGCGCTTCCACAATCTACTCGCCGACATCGCGGCCGACGTGATCGTGATCCTGTCCACCCACATCGTGAGCGACGTCGAGGACCTGTGCGGACAGTTCGCCGTCATCCACCAAGGACGCGTGCTCCTGACCGGCAAGCCCGCCTCGCTCGTCGCCGGCCTGTCCGGGCGGATCTGGACGAAGGCGGTCGCCAGGACTGAAGCAGATGCGGTCAAGGCACGAGTGAGCATCGTGTCGACCCGCCTCGCCGCCGGGCGCACCGTGGTACGGGCGCATGGCGAAGGTTCGCCCGGGCCGGGCTTCGAGCCGGCCGCTCCCGACCTCGAGGACGTGTACTTCTGCACCATCGCAGGCTATCTCTCGCCACGCGCGCAAGCAGCATGACCTGGACGATCGCCTGGTTCGACTTCGTCCGCCGCCTGCGGACGGTGTCGACCTACGTGTACTTCGTGCTGTTCGGCGTTCTCGCCGGGCTGTGGATGGCCGCGGCGGGCGGTGCGCTGGCGAGTGCGCGGGTGAGCTTCGGCGGCGACAAGGTGCTGGTGAACGGGCCGTACGCGCTCGCCATCGGCATCGCGGTCCTGGGCTTCGCCGGTGTCACCGTGATCGGCTCGGTGGCCGGGCGCGCGGTGCAGCAGGATTACGAGTACGGCACCTACCACTTCTTCTTCACGGCGCCCATCCGCAAGGCCGACTACTTCTTCGGCCGCCTGCTCGGCGCGTGGCTGACACTCGTCCTCGTCTTCGCGAGCATCGCGATCGGCGTCGTCGCCGGCGCTCACTGGCCGGGGGTCGACGGCGCACGCATCGTGGCGCACCCGACGTGGCAGAGCTTTGCGCGGCCCTATCTCTTCCTGCTGTTGCCCAACGTCCTGTGGCTGTCGGGCTGCTTCTTCGTGCTGGCGGCGCTGACCCGGCAGATGGCCCCGGTGTACGTCGCGGGCGTGGTGGTGCTGGTCGGCTACCTGTTCGCCGTCAACCTCCTGGGCGACATGGAGAACAAGGCGCTCGCGGCGCTGGTCGACCCGTCCGGCGCGACCGCGTTCGACGTACTCGCGCGTTACTGGAGCGTGGCGCAGAAGAATACCGAAGAGATCCCGCTCGCAGGCGAGCTCTTGTGGAACCGTGCACTGTGGCTCGGCATCGGGCTTGTGGTCACGCTCGCAGGCTATGCCGCGTTCCGCACGCAGGCAGTGACGTCGCTTCCCTTGCGCAAGCGCAGGCAGGCGGCCGACCCCGCGCCGGAGTCCGCGCGCGCGGTCGCGTTGCCGCAGGCGGTGCTCGATCGCAGCACCGGCGCCTACCTGCGCATGATCCCCGGCCTCGCGCGCCTGTACCTCGGCGAGATCCTGCGCAGCCCGCGCTTTCTTACCATCGTGCTGGGCGGCGTGCTGATGGTGATCGGCAACGCGGCGACGCTGGGCTCGATGTACGGCACCAACACCTACCCGTTGACCTACAAGGTGCTCGACGTGGTGGGCGGCTTGTTCAGCCTGTTCGTGCTGATCGTCACCGCCATCTACGCAGGGGAGCTCGTCTTTCGCGAGCGCGATGCGCGCATCGAGGACATCACCGACAGCACGCCGGCGCCGACCTGGCTCTCCTTCCTGGCCAAGCTCGTCACCCTCGTCGGGCTGCAGGCGGTGCTGATGGCCGTGGTGCTCGCCTGCAGCATCGGCGTGCAGCTCGCCAAGGGCTTCACCCGGATCGAGCTCGGGCACTATCTGTTCGAGCTCTTCGTGCTGCAGATGAGCGGCTTCTTCCTGCTCGCCGTGCTGGCCCTGGCCGTGCACACGCTCGTCAACAACAAGTACCTCGGCCACTTCGCTGTCCTGCTCTTCTTCCTGGTGACGGCGCAGCTGCCCACCCTCGGCTTCGAGGACCGCCTGTATCGCTACGCGAGCCGCCCCGATCTCGTCTACTCCGACTTGAACGGCTATGG
>JADLEZ010000013.1 GCA_020845855.1 Burkholderiales bacterium | reverse complement strand
TGAGCTTGCTGACGCCCTGCTCGGTCAGGTTCGCGAGAACGATATAGGTACCCATGGCATCTTCTCCTGTTCAATCAACACGAAAAATCCTGCGGAAAGCCGCTTGCTTCATGGCGGCGCCCGACGGTCTGCGGTGCGATGCCGGGGCACGTCCGGACTCGCCTCCTGCCTGCCTTCTTCCCATCCTTCGACCAACAAGGTCGCCGCGATCGCCGCGGCCCTCAGCGTGTAGCGCGCGCAGCGGTCGTCGAGCTGCCGCTGCTCGAAGGCGGCCCGGCCCGCGGGCGTGCCGATGTCGAAGCCGAGCAACTGGTCGCAAGTGCGTGCGCCGAACTCCTTTTCGAACGTGCGGACCAGTTGCTGTGTCGCGGCGTAGGCCGCGAGCACGGGCTGCCTCTCGTGGTTGCGTCCCAGCGACAGGCCGAGTCCCATGATGGCGCCGGTGAGCGCCCCGCACGTCCCGCAGGTGCCCGCCATGCCGGTGCAGAACGCGGTGGCAACCTTCGGAATCAGCTCCGACTCGATGCCCTGCGCCCTGGCCAGCGCGCTGAGCACGGCCTCCGCGCAGTACAGGCCGTCTTCGGAAGCCTCGTCGGCCAGCCGCACGACGTCCGCGACAAACCGGACTGCCTCGGGGTGCTCGGGGTTCATCGTGCCGCGGCCATCAGTTCGCGATGCACGCGCCGCCGTCCACGACCACGTGCTGGCCGGTGATGTGGCGCGAAGCCTCGCTCGCGAGGAACACGACCGTGCCCTTGATGTCGTCCTCGCCGCCCAGGCGATGCAGCGGCGTGCCTGCGATCACCCTGGCGCCGACTTTTTCCAGATGCCCGGCGGACATCTTGGTCGGGAACCAGCCGGGGCAGATGGCATTCACGTTGATGTTGTACTTGCCCCACTCGGAGGCGAGTGCGCGGGTGAAGTTGAGCGCAGCGCCCTTGCTGGTGCTGTAGGCGATGGTCGTCGTGTCGGGCGGACCGCCGGCAAGCCCGGCGATCGACGAGATGTTGATGATCTTGCCGGACTTGCGGGGGATCATGCAGCGCCTGCCGACCTCCTGGCTCAAGAAGAACATCGCGTTGATGTTCAGGTTCATCACCTTGTTCCATGCCTCGGCCGGGTGACTCTCGGCCGCCGCTCCCCACGTGGCGCCGGCGTTGTTCACGAGGACGTCGATGGTCCCGCACTTGTCGACGACGCGATCGACCATGCCGGGAATCTGGTCGAACTTCGACAGATCGTTGGGCAGGGCCAGCACCTCGATGCCGAGCTTTTTCAGGCGTGCCTCCGCCTCCATCAGCTCCTCCGCCGTGCGCGCGGTGATCGCCACCTTGCCACCCATCTCGCCCAGCGCCTCGGCCATCTTGAGGCCGAGCCCGCGCGAGCCGCCGGTGATCAGCGCGACCTTGCCCGAGAGATCGAACAGCTTGCTCGTCGACACGAATCCTTCTCCTTACGCGACCTGCCGCGTCCGTCCCTGCCAATACTTCTCGCGCACCTCGCGCTTCTGCACCTTGCCGACCGCGCTGCGCGGCAGCTTGTCGACGAAGTCCACCGACTTGGGCGCCTTCACGCCCCCGAGCTTGTCCTTGCACAGCGCGATGATCTCGACCTCGCTGACCTCCTTGCCCGGGTTGCGCTCCACCACGGCCTTGACGGCCTCGCCCCACTTCTCGTCGGGGATGCCGACCACCGCGCAATCCTGCACCGCGGGGTGGCTGTTGATCACGGCCTCGACCTCGGCGGAGTAGACGTTGAAGCCGCCGCTGATGATCATGTCCTTCTTGCGGTCGGTGATGTGCAGGAAGCCTTCGGAGTCGAGATAGCCCACGTCGCCGGTCTTGAGCCAGCCGCCGACGATCGTCTCCGCCGTCTTGTCCGGCGCCCGGTAGTAGCCCTTCATCACGTTGTCGCCCGCCACGCAGATCTCGCCGACCTGGCCGTCCGGCAGCGGCTGGTTGGCGTCGTCGCGGATCGACACCTGGGTGAACGGGAAGGGGCGGCCGCAGGACGCAAGGCGCTCCTCGCGGGCGAACCCGCCGTCGGCGAAGTGCTCCTCGGGCTGCAGGCAACTGATGCTGGCGGCTGCTTCCGTCTGGCCGAAGCCCTGGATCATCACGGGGCCAAAGGTCTCGAGCGCACGGCGCAGCTTCTCCGGCGACATCGGCGCAGCGCCGTAGAGCAAGTAGCGCAGCGAGGAGAAGTCGCGCCCGGCGATGCCCGGCAGATCGAGCAGGACGTAGATCACCGTCGGCGGCAGGAAGAGCTCGGTGACGCGATGCTGCTCGATGGCATCGAGCAGCATCGCCGGATCCGGCCGCGGCAGGATGACCACCGTGCCGCCGCGCAGCGTGGTCATCAGCGAAAATACGCCGGCGGTGTGCGTGAGTGGCGCGGCCGCGAGATTGACCGGCGGACGGTCGGCCGGATAGGTGAGCACCGACAGCCAGTTGGCGACCATTGTCTGCAAGCCGCGATGCGTCGTCATCACTCCCTTGGGCTTGCCGGTCGTGCCGCCCGTGCTCATCACGGCGCATACGTCGTCCATGGCGGGCGACACGTCGGGCCTCGTCTCCGGCTGCTCGGCTGCCCAGCGCGGCAGCGACAGCGCGTCGGCGGCCTCGCCGTCGATGCAGATGAAATGGCGCAGCTTCTTCAACTGCGGCCGCAGCGCCGCCACCTGCGCGGCGAACGCGGACTGGAAGAACAGCACCTCGCAGTCGAACGCATCGAGCACGTAGCCGTTCTCCTGCGTGCCGTTGCGCGGGTTGATCGGCATCCAGGCCATGCCCGCGCGCCAGATCGACAGCGTGCACAGCCAGCCGATCGGATCGTTCGCCGACCACACGGCGGCCTTGGCTTCCTTGCCGCAACCCAGCCCCCGCAGGCCGTTGGCCACACGGTAGGTGTAGCGCTGCGCGTCGCGGTACGTCGTGCGCTGCCCGCCGAACACCAGGTAGTCGCCGTCCGGGTGGATGCTGCAGCCGCGATCGAGGAAGTCGATGGTGGACATTTAGCTAGGCCTCCTTGGCCATCCGGGCGTAGCCGAAGCGCTCCAGCGTGCCGAGCACGTTGCGGTAGCCGAAAGCCTCCGACGGACTCTGGAAACCGGCGGGTGCCACGCGCTGCCGGAGCAGACAGCTCGCCGCGAACGCTTGCAGCAATCCGGTCTGCTGGTAGCCGCTGTGGCTGTAGATCGTGTAGCGCACGCGCCCCATCGTCCCCGAGCCGGTCGCCGTGTCCCAGTTGCGGGCCGTCAACGGGTTCTCGCGCGGCGGCATGCCGCTCTGGACGCCGTCGGCGATCTTGGCGAGCGCCTTGATCTGCTCCTCCTCCGGCAGCTTGGCGATCTCGTTGTGGTAGTACTTGTAGATGCCGAGGATCTGTTCCGCGAGCCCGCGGTTGCCGAAGGCGCACAACGCCCGGAGGTTGCGGATCCGGGGATGGGATGCGAACCACACGGGTGGGGCGAGTCCGGCGCCCGGAATGCCAAGGACGGTACGGTTGGTGAACGGAGCGACGACCTCGGTGCTGTAGACCGGCGGCCAGGCGGTGAGCTGACCGTTCTCGAGGAACTGCTCCTTGGCGCGCACCATCTGCACCAGCGTATGCGCGGACCCGACGGTGGGCGTGACCGCGGGAATGGTGACGGCCTCGATGGTGTCGATCTCCTCGTGGTCGGCACACGCGCGGCACGCTATCTCCATGACCGCGTTCTGGTACGCGGTGCACGGGGCGAGCAGCAGGCCGCGTCCGCCGTACTCGGCGCCATACTTGTCGCGCATCGCGAGGATGAAGGCCTGCTCGCCCGTCGTGTCGAGATAATGGCAGCCCGCCGCCAGCGCGGCCTGGACGACGGTTTCGCCGTAGAGCAGGAACGGGCCCACGATGTTGCAGACGACCTTGGCGCCGGTGAGAAGGCGCGTGAGTGCGGCCACGTCGTGCTCGACCACGGCGATTTCGTAGTCGGCCGTCTCGATGCCGGGCACCTTGCGCATCGCCTCCTCGAGCCGCTTGCGGTCGCGGCCGGCGGCGATGAAGGGAATCTGGAAATGGCGCAGGAACTCACAGGCGAGTTGGCCGGTGTAGCCACTGGCACCGTAGACGACAACTGGCTTCTTGCTCATGAACGACTCCCAACGAGGCGTGATAGAGGCGAATCGGCGCCGTGGCCCGACGACGCCGTCAATGTTTCTGAAAGATGTGCACGAAGCCCGCGCTGCCCAGCCCGCCGTTGTGCTGCAACGCGGTTCGCGCGCCTGCGACCTGGCGCGCGCCCGCTTCGCCGCGCAATTGCCAGACGAGCTCGGTGATCTGCGCGAGCCCTGTCGCGCCGAGCGGATGCCCCTTGGACAAGAGCCCGCCGGACGGATTGACGACGTACCTGCCGCCGTAGGTGTTCTGGTCCTCCATCACGAACTTCTCCTGCTCGCCCTCCCGGCACAGGCCGAGTGCGGCATAGGTGACGATCTCGTTGCTCGCGAAGCAGTCGTGCAGCTCGATGACGTCGATGTCCTCGGGCCCGATTCCGGCCGCTTCATAGGCGCGATGCGCGGCTTCCCGGCTGAGCGCGCGGAACATCACGTCGAGCGGGTCGGTTTCGAAGAACTCCTTCTTGTCGCTGCACCACCCCTGCCCCGCCAGGCGGACGTCGGCGCGGATGTGGTGCTTGCGCGCAAAGCCTTCGCTGCATACGATGACCGACGCCGCGCCGCAGCTCGGGGGGCAGGCATACAGCTTGCGCAGTCCGCGGTACACGAGCGGCGAGGCCAGCACCTCGTCCTCGGTGAGCGGCGCGCGGAAGATCGCGTACGGACTGCTGGCGGCATGCCGGCGCGCCTTGACCGCCACCCGGGCCAGCGCCCGGTCGGTGACGCCGTAGCGCTGCTTGAGGAGATCCACCTGGCAGCCGAAGAGCTGGATCGCCGGCGGCAGCTTGCGTTCTTCCTCGGTGAGATGGAGGAGCTCCGCTACCGCCTGGTTGTGGCGGTGCACCGGGCTCACGCGATCGGGGAACACCATGTCGAGCGCGCCCGGCGCCATCTGCTCGAAGCCGACCGCGAGCACACAGTCGACCGCGCCGCCCTGCACGGCCTGCGCCGCCAGCGCGAACGCGGTCGAGCCGCTGGAACAGTTGTTGTTGACGTTGACGATGGGAACGCCGCTGATGCTCACGTTGTAGAGCGCGGCCTGGCCCGAGCACGAGTCGCCGTACACGTAGCTCGCATACGCCTGCTGCACGTCGGCGTACTCGATGCCCGCGTCCTCGAGCGCCGCCCGCGCGGCACGCGCGCCCATGACGTCGTAGGCCTCGCTCTGACCCGGCTTCTTGAACGGGATCATGCCGACCCCGGCTACGACGACGCTGGACATTTGGCGGATTCCTCCCGGATCTCGTTTAGCCCGCGGTCCTACAAGCCGTGCTCGCGCTTGTACCAGGTGCTGAGCCAACTGGCGCCGACGAGGCTCAGCAGGTTGTTCTCGCCGTCCTCGATCAGGGCCGCGCGCGCGTCGCGGAACAGCTTCTCCAGCGGGTATTCCCGGGTGAGCCCGTTGCCGCCGAACATCTGCAGCGCCTCGTTGGCGACGTCGAAGGCGGCCTGCGTCGCGTACGTCTTGCTGGTGATCGAGCCGAGCACGTGCGGCCCGTTCGGCCCGAAGTTGTAATTGACGACGCGCTGCGCGATGGCGCGCGCAGTCTCCACCTTGCGCCACATGTCGAACAGGCGCTGGCGCACGCTTTGATGGTTGACGAGCTGCGTGCCGCCCTGCTGGCGTTCGTGCACGTAGGCGAGCGCGTGCTCGAACGCGGCGCGCGCAACACCGGTGAACGTCAGCGCCATTTCCATGTTGGCGAAGGTGAGCGCGCCGAAGAACGCGCCGTACGACGTGTCCTTGCCGGCGGTCACGTACTTCTTCGGGATCACCACGTCGTTGAAGTAGATCTCTCCCTGCGGCAGCGGACGCTGGCCCATCTTCTCCAGCGGCTTGCCCTTGGTCACGTTCTTGTCGAACGGCACCAGCGCGGCGATGTAGTTGAGGCCGCCCCGGTCGTTCCAGAGGCCGTCGCCGTAGTCGCACTGGCAGAACACGTAGCCGGTCTGCGCCACCGGGGCCCCGCTCACCCACGCCGAGCATTGTCCATTGATCACCACCTCGTCGCCGACCACCCGCGCGAACAGGTTGCCGCGCCCCTGCCGCGTGCCCGGATGCACCTGTGTCGCCTCGATGTCGCCCAAGTCGCTGCCGCGATCGGGCTGCGTTCCGACCCAGCAGCCGAGCGAGGAGCCGAAGCGCTCGATCAACTCCGGATCACCCGACATATGGGCGGCAAACGCAGGGAAGGCCGTCGCGAGCGAGAAGATGGCGAGGCCGGGATCTCCCCAGCCCAACTCCTCGAAGATCAGCGGCAACATGCGCGCCTTCTGCTCGGGCGGCATGGCGCCCAGCGTCTTGAGGTCAAGGAGACCCGACGCCACGATCCGGTTCACGTAGTCCCAGAGCGGGGAGCCGGCGGCCACGACCTCCTCGGCGCTCATCCGGTCGAGCTTCGCGCCGATCGGGCGCATCACCTCCTCGGCGAAATGGTGCGCGGCGTCCTGGACGGCGCGCTCTTCCTCGGAGAGCGCGGCTTCGAGCCCGGTCCGGCCCAGTGTGGGATTGGGTATCTTGTCAAACGCGAACATGGGCAACACCCCGGTAGTCTGGGCGATCGATCTTTGGCATCCGTGTCATGGCATCACGCCGCGGACGCGGTGATCTGGTGGTACTTCTCCTGCAGCCGATCCTTGTCCTCGATACGGTCCGGATCCGGGATGATGCAGTCGGCGGGGCATACCTGGACGCACTGCGATCTGTCGAAATGCCCGACGCACTCCGTGCACTTTTCCGGATCGATGACGAAGGCGCTCTCGGCCGGAGAAATCGCTTCGTTGGGACACTCCGGTTCGCACAGACTGCAATTGATGCAATCGGTGGTGATCAGCATCGCCATTGCTTGCCCTCCTGGTTCTGATGGGTTGGTGATCGACGGGCACGTTTGCCCGCGTTCCATCGGCTCGTTGCCTTCGCTGGCATTAGGCGCTCGGGATTCCTCGACGAGCTTGACTGACGAGGACATCGGCTTGACATTGGGTGACACGATTCCGCGCGTCTGTTCGCGCGAGGATGACGCTGCTTAGCGTCGCCGCCGTCGGCGATCCAAAGGTACGTCGGACAGGCTCGCGCTTGCGAGCGCGCGAAAAGCGTGTCGACTAAATACGCAGCAGTTCGTTGAAAAACGTGGTGTCTTCCCGAGCGAAGCGAGGGATCTGCTTCACCCAACCACTTGATATGGCTTAAGAGCAGATCCCTCGCTTCGCTCGAGATGACACGGGTAGAGGGAGCACCGCGCGAATTTCACCAAACTGCGCGAGCCGCAAGGCGGCAATCAGCGCGACAGGGCCTTATCCGCTCCCTGGCGTTGACGCCAGGTTGTGGCCGTGCATCCGAAGCGATGCGTGAACCATCGCGAGAACGCGGACAGCTCCGAAAAGCCGAGCAGTTCGGCGAGGTCCTTGATGGGGCGGTCGTGCTGGGTCAGGTACCGGACCGCCAGGTCGCAGCGAATGCTGTCCAGGATGTCCGAGAAGCTCTGTCCCTCCTTCTGCAAGTGCCGGTGCAAGGTGCGCCGGTCCACTCCCAGATGCTGGGCGACGACCTCGAGCGAGCAGCGCCCAGTCGACAGCAGCACCCACGCAAGCTGGCGCACGCGCTCGCCGATCGACTGGACCGGTTGCGTGTTGATGACCTCCAGCAGCTTCTGCATATAACGAGCCGATTCCGCATCGTAGTGGGGGAGCGGATCATCCAGCATCTCGGCGCGGCAGATGATCCCGTCGATGTTGCTGCCGAACTGCAGACGCGTTCCGAACACGCGGCGATGGACGGACAGGTCGGCAGGCGCGGAGTGGCGAAAGCACACGGCACTGGGTCGCCATTCCTCGCCGAGCAGCACGCGCAGCGTCCGGTAGAGAACACCCAGCGACAGCTCGGTGGCCTGCCGGACGGGCTCGCGGCGATCCGCTATCAGCTCTTCACGGATGATCAGCACGCCATCGCTCTCCTCGAACAGGAGGACCAACGCCTCGGTCTGCAGGTGACCGTAGTTGCGCAGGGCTTCGAGGGCCGTGCGCATGGTCGGCTGGTTCCGGAGCACGATAGCGAGCGGCCCGAGATTGGAGATCCGGCGTCCCTCCGCCATGCGCAGCCCGAAGTTGTCCACACCCGCGGCTCGCGCGGAGTTCTCGAGCAGCTCGAACAGCGCCGAGACCGGGATCATGGTATCGGGGTTGACGAGGCAGGCCGGATTGATGTCGACCTGGCGAAGCTGTTCGAGGGGCGAGATGTGGAGCGCCTGCGCCAATTCCGCGAAATTGGTCAGGCAGGCGCTTCGATGCATCTTCTTCATCGTCATTGCAGCTTCCCGGCCCTTGACGCCGCCACTGCAACCCGTCGCTCGGCAGCGGTCCCGATTGTAGTGCCGTGTCACGAGTTGTCAAGTTGGCGTCATGAATGGTCAATCGCTGGCGCAACGGAGCGCTTAGTGTGCGACTCATGCATCAGCTCCCAACCACGCCGTGGAGGCCCTAGCGATGAGCGGCAACATGAGCTTCGCGATCGCTGACGTGATCGCGCACGAAAAACTCGCGGACATGCAGCCGGTGACGACGATCGGCATCGACATCGGATCGCGCCAGTCCAAGGCCGTCATGGTCGGCAAGGACCACGTCCACACGGCGATCACGGCCAGCGGCGTTCACCCGCACGAGACCGCGGCACGGCTGGTCGACAAGCTGCTCAAGGTCTCGGCCCTGTCGCGAAGCGACATCGCGCGGATCGCGGGGACCGGATACGGCCGCATTGCCTTGAAGTTCGACGACATCCCGGCCGAGGTCATCACCGAGATCACCTGCCACGCGATGGGGGCGCATCACCTGCATGCCGGCACGCGAACCATCATCGACATCGGCGGGCAGGATTGCAAGGCGATCAAGCTCGACACCCGCAACGGCCGGGTCACCGAGTTCGCGATGAACGACAAGTGCGCCGCGGGCTCCGGGCGCTTCCTCGAGAAGACGGCCGAGATGCTCGGCTACCAGCTCGAGGAGCTCGGGGCACGCGCGATGGAGTCGACCAAGCAGCTGCAGATGAGCAGCCAGTGCGTGGTGTTCGCCGAGTCCGAGATCGTCTCGCTCAAGGCGAAGGGCGAAAAACCCGAGGACATCGCGGCCGGCGTGCACTTCGCGATCGCCCGGCGGGTGTGCAACCTCGTCAACCGGATCGGGCTCGACCCCGAGCTCGCGTTCTCCGGCGGGGTGTCGAACAATCTCGGCGTGAAGCACGCGCTCGAGTCCCTGCTCAACCGGCCGTTCGTGACGCCGCGCCTGAACGCGGTGTTCTGCGGGGCGCTCGGAGCGGCCATGATCGCCCAGCAACAGGCATGCGGCAACGCCGACGCCGAGTCGGCGCCGCAGGAGATGGAGGTGGACGCATGAACGCATCGCACGAGAGCGCCCCCGGCGGGCGCAGCCTCGCCCTCGCCGATGTCATCGATCCCGCGCTGGTGCACGAGGTCACCGACGTCAC
>JADLEZ010000012.1 GCA_020845855.1 Burkholderiales bacterium | reverse complement strand
TTGATTGATCGGCGTCTCCGCAAGCCGCTTGGGCATCATGAACGCGGGGCGAGCGCTGGTCTTGGCGAGGGCCTCGAGGAGAAGGTCGTTCGGGCGGCTCATTTCGACCGTGAACGTTTTCGTGTCCACCTCATGCATCGAGGCGACCATTGGCATGATCACCTGTGCCATGGTATCCGCCTGTCCCCAGCGTCTGATGGACGCTATGCAGTCCTCTGCGGTGACCGGCGTTCCGTCATGCCATTTCAAGCCGTCACGTAGCGTGAACGTGTACGTCTTGCCGTCGGCGGAGACCTTCCACGACGCCATCTGCGGCTGCACTTTGCCGCTCTCGTCCTGTGCGAGCAGCAGATCATAGACCATCAGGGCATGGATGCTGGTAATCACCGCAGTGCTGACGATCGGGTCGAGGGCACGCAGACCGGAACTCATTACCGCGGTGACGGTCTGCGCGGCCGCGCTGACTGCACCGAGCGAGCCGCAGAGCGCGAGCACGCGCACCAGTCGAAGCAACGAAGTTAGAAAGTGCATGGTGTGACGCTCCTTCACCGTTGAAATTCAGGGAGGAAGGCCCGTGCCTGCGTCTGCGGGCCGAAAGTGGCGGAAATCCCAGTGGCGTCCCGGCGCGGCATCGATCAGCGCCCTGGTGTACGGCCTGGTCGGCGACGCGAGTATCGTTGTTGCGGGCCCGCTCTCGACAACGTGGCCGTGTTGCATGACGACAATCGTATCGCAGATCTGCGCAGCCACACGAAGGTCGTGGGTGATGAAGAGCACTGCGATGCCAGTCGACACTCGAATCTGTTCGATGAGGGCGAGCACCTGCGCCTGCACCGACACGTCGAGCGCGGAGACGGCTTCGTCCGCGACCAGGAGAGCGGGCTCCAGCGCCAGCGCGCGGGCAATGCAAATTCGCTGCCGCTGCCCTCCTGAGAACTGATGCGGATAGCGACGCATTGCCTCAGCGCTCAAGCCTACGACGCGCAACAACTCGGCGGCCTTGGCGAGTGCCGTCGCGCGCCGCACGCCGAAGTTGACAGGCCCCTCGATCAGCGATTCGCCGATCCGCTGCCGCGGATCGAGCGATCGATAGGGATCCTGAAACACGATCTGCACATGTTGGCGAAGCGGTCGCAGGGCGCGACGTGAGAGCCTTGCCACGTCGATGCCGTCGATACGGATAGCGCCGGAAGAAGGCTCGATCAGCCGCACGACACAGCGTGCGACGGTGGACTTGCCTGACCCTGATTCACCGACTAGGCCCAGGATCTCGCCCCGGCGCACTGTGAGGCGTACGTCCTGCGCTGCGGCGACCGTACGCCCACGCCCGAACAGGCGTCTTTGGGAAAATGTCTTGTGGAGCCCGTCGATGTCAAGGACAATCGCATCGCTGGGCGGTGCACGCTCGCGCGGGACCAAGCTTGGCACCGATGATATAAGCATCCGCGTATACGCGGCGCGGGGTCGCGCGAGAGTCTGCTCGCGCGCGCCGGTTTCGACTACCTCGCCCTGGTTCATCACGACAATGCGGTCGGCGAGTTCGGCCACTACACCGAAATCGTGTGTAATGAAAAGGAGGGCCGTGCCATGCTTCTTCTGTAGTTCGCGCATCAGCGCCAGAATTTGCCGTTGCGTGGTGACGTCGAGCGCTGTGGTCGGCTCATCGGCGATCAACACCTTCGGATCGAGCACGAGCGCCATTGAAATGACGATTCGCTGGCGCTGGCCGCCCGAGAGCTGGTGCGGATACGCGTAGTACGTGCGTTCGACGTCGGGTAGGTGGACGTCACGCAGCATTGCGAGCACGCGTGCCTTGCGCTCAGCAGCCCCCTGTACACCGTGTACGCGCAATACCTCGTCTATCTGGCGGCCAACCGTAATGACCGGATTCAATGCGGTCATCGGCTCCTGAAACACCATCGCCATACGGGTGGCCCGCAGTTCGCGTAGACGCGCCGGGGTGCACTGCAGTACGTCCTCGCCTTCGAGCCGGATGGTCCCAGCGTCGGCGACGAGCGCTCCCTTGGGCAACAGACCCATTATCGACAGGGCGGTCACCGACTTGCCGGAGCCTGACTCGCCGACTACGCACAGCGTTTCGCCGGGCCACAGGTCAAAACCGACGTTGCGTACTACATGGTCAGAGGTGCCGGCGACGCGCACGGACAGTCCCTCGATGCTCAGGACAGGGGCGACCTGTGGAGTGTCATTGTGCAACGTGTTCATACCCGCTTCGCGATCCGCGGATCGAGGGCATCGCGAACCGCATCGCCGACAATATTGACCGCAAGCACGGTCGCGGCAAGGAATGCGCCCGCGAAGAAAATCAACCCCGGTTTCAGCTGGAAGTAGGTGCGGCCCTCGGCCATGATATTGCCCCATGACGGGATCTCCGGGGGCAGGCCCACGCCGAGGAAGCTCATTGCAGCTTCGGTCAGCATCGCCGACGCGAGGATGAACGTACCCTGGACGATCAGCGGCGCGATCGTGCTAGGTACCATGTGACGGATAAGCAGCGTGGGTATCGGCGTACCGAGCGCGATGGCGGCCTCGACATAAGGCTCGCCGCGTACCGAGATGATGACGCTGCGCACCAGCCGAACCACGCGCGGGGTCTCGGGAATCGTGATTGCTACGACGACGGTGGTGATGCCTCCCCCCCAGAGTGCGACGAGCGCGATTGCGAGTAGGATGCCCGGGATGGCCATCAGGCCGTCCATGATTCGCATCACGATCGCATCCACGGTGCGGAAGTAGCCCGCCACGATCCCGATCGCGAGCCCAAGGGCGACGCTCGCGAGCGCAACGCCCAGGCCGATCGCCAGGGATACGCGCGCGCCGTACATTACGCGGGAGTACACGTCGCGTCCCAGAGCATCGGTGCCCATCGGGTGCTCGGCGGACGGCGATTTCAATCGCGCGCCCGGATCGAGCAGGGTTGGATCCGATGTGCCGAGATGAGGTGCCAAGATCGCGATGACGACTACGAGTGCCAGCAGTGTCACGGCGATGCGCACAGGTAGCGTTCCAAAGATCTGTGCGAAACGTCGCGATGAAGTCGATACGCCGGATGCGGGGGCCGCGTGAGTTGGTAGTCCGGTGCTGATCACGGCCGCGGTCTAATAGCTGATACGTGGATCGAACACCGTATACAGAATGTCGATCAGCAGGTTGACAATGATGTATACGAACGAGAAAAACAGGATCAGCCCCTGGATTACGGGATAGTCGCGTGCGAGCACCGACTCGACCATGAGGCGGCCCAAACCGGGTAGGTTGAATACTGACTCCGTCACGACCACGCCGCTGATCAGTGCGGCGACGCCTACGCCTATGATCGTTGCGATAGGTACCGCCGCGTTGCGCAGCGAGTGGCGCAGCAGAACCGCGCTTTCTTTCAACCCCTTGGCGCGCGCAGTGCGGATGTAGTCCTCACCGATTACTTCGAGTATGCTCGTACGTGTGATCCGCGCGATCAGCGCAATATAGGAGAGGCTGAGCGCGATCACCGGCAAGACTAGCCGTTGGGCCCAAGTCCAAATGCCGTCGTCGAGTGGCCTGTAACCTTGGACCGGAAGCCAGCCAAGGCCGATTGAGAAGATCAGGATTAGGACATAGCCTTTAAGGAACACCGGCACTGAAAAGCCGAATACGGAGAAGGCCATCACTCCACGGTCGGTGTTGCTGCCATGCATGTAAGCCGCGAGGGTCCCCAGCGGCACTGCAATGACTACGGAGAGCACGATCGCTCCGATGGCGAGCGCGAGCGAAGGTCCGATGCGGTCGCCGATGAGGCTCGTCACTGGCATCTGAGAGATCAGCGATGTGCCGAGGTCACCTTTGACGAGATGCGCGACCCAGACAAGAAATTGCACGTACAGAGGTTCGTTGAGGCCCATCGATTGGCGAATGTCGGCGAGCTGCTGCGGCGTGGCCATGTCGCCGGCGAGAATGGCAGCCGGGTCGCCGGGCGTGAACCGCAGAATTGCGAATACGATGAGGGCAACCATCCCCATGACCGGCAAGGTCGCCAGGAGACGCTTCGCAATGTAGGTCGTCACGACGGGCGGGAACGCCTCGTGGCGTGGCTATCCGAAGCCTTGAAAAGCAGGCGAGGGGGCGACTGGCTATTCAACGCTACGAAGAGCAATGATTCATTGCCGAATGTCGAGAGCCGATGGCAGGCGAAGAGCAGGCGCGCCGGTCCACATCGGGTTGGAATGCTTGTCGTTGGCGCGGCAACCCGTGTCTCCATCGAGAGACATTCTACACAAGTCCGCTTGGAACATTTTTTCGATTCGCCTATTATCCGGAAACAAATCGGTAAAGTATTCTACGCAAGTCTAATTTTGCAGAATGGACCTCGACAAGTTCGACCTTAAGATTCTCGAACTCCTCCAGCGCAATTCCCGCGCGACCATGCAGGAACTCGCACAGGAGGTCGGGCTCTCGGCAACACCTTGCTGGACTCGCGTCAAGCGGATGGAGTCAGCAGGCGTGATTCGCCGCTACGGCATCAAGATCGATCAGGTGGCACTTGGCTACGCGGACACGGTGATCGTGCAGCTCACACTCGACAGCCACACCGACAGTATGATCGAGAAGTTTGGCAAGGCGCTCGAAGACATCCCCGAGGTGATCGACGCTTATCTTGTGTCAGGTGACTATGATTACATCGTACGCATCGCGGTGCGCGACACCCGCGACTACGAGCGGCTCCTGCGCGAGCGACTCTACAAGATTCCTGGCATTCGTCACAGTAAGTCGAGCTTCGTGCTCCGTACGTTGAAGGAGAGCGACGCGCCGCTTCAACCGCGCGACTCGGCGCACCCGGCGAAGCCAAAGCACCGCTGTGTAAAGAGAGGACGTTAGCAGTTCGGGGTCTTCAGGAAGTCGTGTGGGTGACTTGAGGGTCGAGCCCACCGAACGTCTGAAGCCGGTCCGGCGTCATTCAACGTGATTGCACAGGTGCCGCCCGAATGCGATACGCTCACGGACCCGGCCGAGCGCGGTCTCAGGATCGAGCTATTATTGAGCTTTACCTAATTTCGTGACAACGGATTTGCGAGTCATGCGTTATATCGATGTCGTTATGATGTCGAGGGAGGCGCATGGCAGAGAACAAACTGGACAAGGCAGTCAAGCGGCGCGTGCGTGCTGACCGGCTGCTGCTTGCTGGCAAGACTCCGCCGGAAGTAGCGCGCCTGGTCAGTGCACCACGACAAACCGTGTACCGCTGGCGCGACGTGTTGGAAGCCGGTGGCATCGACGCGCTGCGCGAGATGCGCAAGAGTGGGCGGCCGCCACAAATGGGCGCGGGCGAACTGTCCCGCTTGTACGTGATGCTGCTGGAAGGGGCTACGGCGCACGGCTTCGCTGCTCCCCTGTGGACGCTCAAGCGGGTACGGCTGTTGATCGAGCGCGAGTTCGGCGTTCGATACAGCGAGGTACACGTCTGGCGTTTGCTCGGACAGCTGGGCTTCTCCAACCAGAAGCCAGAGCGCCGCGCGATCGAGCGCGACGAGGCCGCGATCGAGCACTGGCGCAGGCGCACTTGGCCGGCTCTAAAAAAAACGCCGCTCGCCAAGAGCGACTGATCATTTTCATCGACGAGTCGGGCGTCTCGGAGCGGCCGACCCGGGTCAAAACCTGGGCGCTGCGAGGCCACACGCCGAGGGTGCAGTTCCATTTCAACTGGCATCAGCTCTCGCTCATTGCCGGTATGCACTTCAGCGGGCTGTGCTTTCGCCTGCACGAAGGCGCGATTGCGAAGGAAGAGGTGGTCGAGTTTCTCAAGGCGCTGCATGCTCACTTCCGCCGACCGCTGCTCATCATTTGGGATAACTCCCGGCCCCATCGCAGCGTCCTGGTCCGTGACTACGTGGCCTCCACCGCGGGCCAGATCCAGATCCATTTCCTGCCCGGCTACGCCCCCGAACTCAATCCAGTCGAATTCCTCTGGAGCTGGCTGAAGCGGCATGCCTTGGCGAACTTCTGTCCCGATTCGTTTGCTGAACTGCAAAGTACCGCCCGTGGCAAGCTCAAATCGGCGCAACGACGCAACGCAATCGTCGCCGCGTGCTGGCAGCAGGCTGAGCTGTTTTGATGTCATACTATTATGTAAGTCTCAATAATAACTAGTGCAGTGGTCCCGTCGGCGCCGGCATCACCACGGCGGTAACGGGTGACGCGTGATGGCACACCAGCCGCCATCCCGACGGCGTGCGCATGAACACGTTGGTCGCGGCGGCCGCGCCGCGCGCGGTGCCGTCCGCGGAGTACACGTGCTCGATCGCCGACTGCATGGCGAGTCCGACCGTCTCCATCATCACCACGTGCTCGAGGCGGAAGTTCAACTTGGTGTCGCCGGTGAAGAGCTGCTCCCATGCCTGGCGCACGCCATCGTAGCCGACCACGCGTGCGCCTCCCGGGTGCACGCACACGATGTCCTCGTCGTCGGCCCAGGTCGCCATCATCGCGTCGATGTCCTGCGCTTCGAAGGCGCGATAGAACGCGAGCGCGGCGTCCTGCGGTGAGGTGTAGATCGGTGTCGTGCGGCCCTTGGCCAAAATTTGCTACCTCGCGCGCAGGTTACGTGTCCGCGTTGGAGTTAGAGCTCCGCTTCTAGTGGCGGCGCAGTTCCGGCGGGATGTACGCCGGCACCGCCGTACGCGCGAGATTGTAGACGACCGGGGGCTTCAACTCGCGCATGCACTTGAAATGCCCGAGCGGGCACTCGCGCTGAAAGCAGGGGCTGCACTCGATATCGATCTTGGCGATCTGGGCGAGCGGCGACAGCGGCGGCGTGTAAGCCGGCGACGACGACCCGAACAGCGCGACCAGCGGCACGCCGACGGCGGCCGCCGCGTGCATCAGGCCCGAGTCGTTGGATACGACCAGCGACGCCGCCGACAGGATGTCGATCGCGGTGCCGAGGTCGGTGCGCCCGGTCAGATCGCGCACCTTGTGCATGTGCTCGCCCATCGAGTTGAGAACCGCGTCGGCGGCGATGCGGTCGTTGGGCGAGCCGATGATCCACACTTGCAGGCCATCGCGCAGGAACATCGCGGCGAGCTCGGCGAACTGGTTGGGAGGCCAGCGCTTCGCCGGTCCGTATTCGGCGCCCGGGCACAGGATCACGGCCGGCCGCTCGGTCTTGAGCCGCAGCGCGCGCATCGCGGCGGCGCGGTTGGCGAGGTCGGGCACGAGTCCTGGCGAGGGCGGCATGGGCACGAGGCCGCCGCGCGGCACCGCGAGTGCGGCGAAGCGGTCCACGAGCCGCGGCAGCGCCTTCTTGTCGAGCGGACGCGTGTCGGTCAGGAGGCCATAGCGCATTTCGCCCCTGTAGCCTACTCGCTTGGGGATACGCGCGAAGAAGGGGACCAGTGCCGACTTCCACGAGTTGGGCAGCACGAAGGCGTGCGTGTAGCCCTCGCTGCGCAGCCCGGCGGCAAAGCGCTTGCGTCCCGCGACGTCGAGCCTGCCGTGCGCGAACGGGCTCTCGACGATGCGTCGGATGCCGCGCATGCGCGCGTACACCGGCGCGCACCAAGGGACGACCAGCACGTCGACGATCGGGTCCTCGAACGGATCGCGCAGCAGGGCGACCAGCGGCTCCGAGAGGATCGCGTCGCCGATCCAGCCCGGCGCGACGATCAGGATGCGTTCACCGGCCATCCCGTGAGCATATCCCGCAATGGCGCGGCCTATGAGGCCGCGGAGCCGCTTTAGTGCCCACCCCCGACCGGGCCGCCCTCGAGCACGTAGCGCGTCCCGCAGTACGGGCACATCACTTCGCCGACCGGCGCGATGTCGAGGAAGACGCGCGGATGCGACGACCATAGCGGCATAGAGGGGTTGGGACAGAACACCGGAAGGTCTGTAGGCGACACAACCACGGGAGCGACAGCCTCGGTGCCCATCGGCTATACCTTGGTCAGCCAGTGCTTTTTCTCGGGGTCGCGGCCGTGCACCGCGTCGAAGAACAGCGCCTGCAATTTGGCGGTGACCGGGCCGCGCGAGCCGCTGCCGATCTGGCGATTGTCGAGCTCGCGGATCGGCGTGACCTCGGCCGCGGTGCCGGTGAAAAACGCCTCGTCGGCGATGTAGACCTCGTCGCGGGGGATGCGCCGCTCCTCGATCTTGATACCGCGCTCGCGCGCGAGCGTCATGATCGAGTCGCGGGTGATGCCGTTGAGCGCGCCTGAGCCCAGGTCGGGGGTGGCGAGCACGCCGTTACGCACGATGAACACGTTCTCGCCGGAGCCCTGGCAGATGAAGCCGTGCGGGTCGAGCAGCATCGCTTCCTCGTAGCCGTCGTGCAGCGCCTCCTGGTTGGAAAGGATCGACACGGTGTAGTTGCCGACGGCCTTGGCGTTGCACATCGTGATGTTGGGGTGGTGGTGCGTGAACGACGACGTCTTCACGCGGATGCCATTCTCGAGCGCCTCGGCGCCCAGGTACGCGCCCCACGGCCACGCGCCGATCGCCACCAGCACCGGGTTCGACTTCGCCGCGACACCCAGCGCCTGCGAGCCGTAGAAGGCGATCGGCCGGATATAGCACGACTCGAGCTTGTTCTCGCGCACGCACGCCAGCTGCGCGGCGTCGATCTCGTCCTTGCCGAACGGGATCTTCATGCCGTAGATGTGCGCCGAGTTGAACAGGCGGTTGGTGTGGTCGCGCAGGCGGAAGACGGCGGGCCCGTCGACGGTCTTGTAGCAGCGCACGCCCTCGAACACGCCCATGCCGAAGTGCAGGGTATGGGTGAGGACGTGGGTGGTGGCGTCGCGCCACGGCACCAGCTTGCCGTCGTACCAGATCCATCCGTCGCGGTCGGCCATCGACATGGCGGGTCACTCCTTCTTGTAAGGCGGCAATTTTATCCGATTCGATCGCGGGCCCATGAAGGGGCTTGCAAACGGCCGACGCTCTTTGAAGTTTGTCGCCGCCGCGGCTCGCGTAGATACCGTTGCGGGACACTTGCAGCATTCACCCGTACGTTGACATCTGATGCATAATTGCATAGCATCACGCATCATGAGAACCACCATCGACATAGACGACCCGGTCCTCAAGGAGCTCAGGAAGCTGCAGAAGCGAGAGCGAAAATCGCTCGGGAAGCTGGTGTCCGAGCTCGTGTCACGATCGCTGGCCGAAGCTAGAACCGGGGCTGCCGAAACCCCTGCGCCCTTCGACTGGATCGCGAAGCCGATGCGTGCCCGCGTCGATCTCGCGGACAAGGACGCCTTGCTCGACGCGATGGATGCGCGGTGAGCTACGCCATCGACGTGAACATCCTCCTCTACGCATCGGATGCGGCCAGTCCGATGCACGCGCGGGCGTCCGCGTTCCTGCGCGAGAGTGTGAGCGGTCGGGAGGTCTTCTGTCTCGCTTGGCTATCGCTGATGAGCTACATGCGGATGGCGACGCATCCGGCGATCTTCGAGCGGCCGCTGACTCACGACGAGGCGGCTCGCAATGTCGAGTCCTTGCTTGGCGCTCCTCTGTGCCGGGTGCTCGGCGAAGAGGAGGGCTTCTGGCATCGCTATCGCGAGGTTAGCAGCGAAGTGCCCACGAAGGGCAACCACGTGCCGGACGCTCACCTGGCGGCCTTGCTCAGGCAGCATGGCGTCGTGACGCTGTACACCCACGACCGTGACTTCAGGAAGTTCTCCTTTCTCAGGGCAATCGATCCGCTGGCCTGACCGTTGCGGTCAGGCGAAAAGGAAATCCAACGCCGGTTCCGATGGCGTCGCGGGGCCTGCCCGCCGCTCAAGGTGCGAGCAGGGCGTCAGAGGTGATCGAGAATCTGCGAATTGGAACGCGGGCGAGCGCTTCAGTGCCGGGCGGGCGGGCAGTGTGGGATGGGCGTTGGGACGTCGCAGGGCGCGAGGCGTGGCCATAAACCGTTGCGAGTCGTGGTCACCAGGCGGTGCGTTGTCGAGCACGACGTGATACGCACCCTGTTCGGCCAGGTGATGGAATTGTCGTGAAAGTGCTCGCTTCGGCGCGCCGCTGGCCGCGCGCTTCAGTGCAGCCTGCCTGGCCGCCCGGCCTGCGTCGCATCGTGGCGCAGGCTCGCGCTCACGTCGGACACCGCCATCGGCGCAGCGAGCAGGTCGCCCTGGCCAATGTCGCAGCCCTCCCACTTGAAGAACTGGAGATCCTGCTCGCTGGCGAGCCCATCGGCGATCACCGACAGCTCGAGCGTGTGCACGAGGGCGATGATCGAGCGGGCGATGGCTGCGCGCTCACGATCCTGCGTCACGCGGCGAACGAAGGAGTGATGAATCTTGACCCGATCCGGCAGCAGCCGCCGCAGGCGCGGCAGCGAAACCAGGCCGAGTCCGAAGTCCACCACCGTCACCGACAATCCGATGGCCTTCATCGAGGCGACGAGGTCGCTCGCCTGCGGCCTTTCGACCAGCAGCAATGTTCCGGGAACCTCCACGTCGATGGCACCCTCCGGCACGGCGGCGGCGGCAAGGGCCTGCCGCATGCTCGCGAGCAGGCGGTGATCCCAGTCGTCGTCCGTCAGGATCGGTAGCGAGATACGGAAGGCGGGCAAGCCGAGCGATCGCCAGGCTTTCGCCCAGGCGCAACCCTGGGTGAACAGCCAGGCATCGAAACGCTGCCTGAGCTCCGGATCGTGGATCGCCTCCGCCAGCTGCGCCGGTCCGAGCATCGCATCGCCACGCCGCCAGTTCGGAATCAGCTCGATCGCGGCCACGGCACCCGAGGCGAGATGCACCTGCGGTTGCGCAAGGAGGCGCAGCGCGTCGCTGCCGAGGGCGGCCTCGAAGGCGTCCTCGACGGCGAGACGCCGCTGTCCGGCCGATTCGGCCGCGGCGGCCGGCGCGTCGCCTGCCGGACGCAGCGTCCGGATGTAGCTGTAGGTGCGCAGCGACGAGATGACGATCGAGCGGAGCTTCTGCGCGACCAGCTCCGTCTTGAGGAAGTAGCCGTTGATGTCGTACGCGGCAATGACCTCGCGCTCCGGCGCCATGCCCGGCTGCCCCGTGCGCAGGACGATCTGCAGGTCGGCGTTGCCCATCTCCTCGCGCACGTGGTGGACGAGCCGCAGGCCGGCATCGTCGGTCTCCATCACCACGTCTAGCAGCATCAGTGCGGTATCGCGGTGCTGCTCGAGGAACGCGCGTGCCTCCGACGCCGAATGCGCGCTGTGCAGTTCGATCGCTCTGCCCGAGAACGTGGTGTCGGCCAGGACCAGCCGCGTGATCTCGTGGACGTCCGGCTCGTCGTCGACGAGCAGCACGATCCACGGATCCCCCGGCCCGCGCGCAGGCGCTCGCGCGGCGTCGTCGGGCGGTTCTGGCATCGTCACTAGTGGCTCCTGGGTCCGGTGCGCAATGCGCCGGCGAGGCTCGCACCCTGCTCGACGCTGCGCGGCAACCGGACGACGAACAGCGTACCACCTCCGTCGCGTGCGGCCACCGCGATGGTCCCGCCGAGGCGTCCGGTGACGATGTTGTAGACGAGGTAGAGGCCGAGACCGCTGCCGCCGGCGCCGCGCCGCGTCGTGAAGAACGGCTCGAAGATCTTGTCGTGCAGGTCGCGCGGAATGCCCTGCCCGTCGTCCTCGTGGCGAAGCTCGACCTCGTCGTCCCCGATCGTGCGCGCCGAGATCCTGATCGTCCCCCCGTCGCGGTCCGGAAAGGCATGCTGCAGAGAGTTGAGCACGAGATTGGTGATCACCTGCGCCAGCGGCCCCGGATAGCTGTCCATGGCGATGTCTTCCGCGCAATCGACCTCGACCGTGACCGAGGTGCCCTTGAGCTTCGGCTGCAGGCTGGCCAGGGTTTCCTCCACATAGCTGCGCAGCTCGAATCGCCGGCGTTCGTCGCTGGTCTGGTCGACGGCGACCTGCTTGAAGCTCTGCACGAGCTGGGCGGCGCGATCGGCGTTCGACAGCAGCAGCCGGGCCGATTCCTCGGCGTCGTCGAGATAGGAGCTAAACTCGCCGTCGGCGAGCACGCCGCGGTCGTAGCGGAGACGGATCTCGGCGGTGCGATCCTGCAGGTAGGACGCGGCGCTGACGGCAATGCCCACCGGCGTGTTGATCTCGTGGGCGACACCGGCCACGAGTCCGCCCAGCGACGCCATCTTCGCCGACTCGACCAGATGGCTGCGCGTCGTCTCGAGGCGATGCAGCGACTCCACGAGCTCGCCCTCGGCGAGTTCGCGGCTGTCGTGCGAGAGAACGATCCACCACGTTCCGAAGGCGATCACCGCCAGCGTGGCGGCGTAGATGCGCAACAGGACGTTGACGAGGTCGAATCCCGCCGCCACCCGCTCGAGGTCGAGCAGGCGGTACGAAAGGAGGAACACGGCGCCCATCACCGCAGCGGTGATGCCGAAGAGCGCGAGGAAGCGGCCGAGCCGCTGGGCGAAGTGCGGCTCGAACACCGGCCGCGGCGCGGCGGCGACGCCATCGCCATGCACGGCCCGCGCATCGCCTGCACGCTTGCAGGCATCGTGGCAGTGGTTCTCCAGGCCACAGCAAAGCGAGCAGATCGCGCCTCCGTAGAACGGGCAGTGCGCCATGTCGTGCGGCTCGTAGTCGCGCTCGCAGATGGCGCACTGGACGAGCGCGGGCTGCGGACTGCCGCGGAAGTGACTGTCCGCGCGTGCGATGTAGTACTTCCCTCCCGTGCCGTAGCCGATCGTGATGGCGCTGGCGAAGGAAACGCCCAGGGCGATGAACGCGGAGAAGGCCTGGCAGCCCTGGCCGAGCAGGCCGGCGTACGCGGCGATCGAGAGCACCGAGGCGATCAGCATGGCGCCGCAGCCGACGGGGTTGAAGTCGTACAGGTGCGCGCGCTTGAACTCGATGTAGGCGGGGCTGATGCCGAGGGGCTTCAGCACGACGAGATCGGCGACCAGCGCCCCCAGCCAGGCGATCACCACGTTGGAGTACACGCTCAGCACGGATTCCAGCGTGGCGAAGATGCCGAGCAGCATCAGCAGCAGCGCGATGAGCACGTTGAACACGAGCCAGACGACTCGCCCCGGGTGATAGTGGGTCAGCCGCGCGAAGCAGTTCGACCAGGCGAGCGATCCGGCGTAGGCGTTGGTGACGTTGATCTTGACCTGCGAGATCACCACGAACACCGTGGCTACGAACAGCACCACCGCCGCGTTGTCGAACACGTACTCGTAGGCCTTGACGTACATGGTGATCGGAACCACCGCTTCACCGGGGGAGAGGCCGGCGCGGATCGCGATGAAGGCGAGCAGCCCGCCGGCCAGGATCTTGAGGCCTCCGATCACGATCCATCCCGGCCCCGCCGTGAGCAGCGCGGTCCACCATGCGACGCGGTTGCCGGGCGTGCGCTCCGGCAGGAATCGCAGGTAGTCGACCTGCTCGCCGATCTGCCCCATGAGGGAGAACAGCACGCCGCAGGCCGCGCCGAAGGCTAGCCAGTTGAAGCTCGCATCCTGCCCGGCACCACCGGGAAAGGTGGACCACGCGGCCAGCACGCCGGGTTCCTTGTACAGGATGAACACGAACGGCAGCACCAGCAGCACCGCCCAGACAGGCTGGGTCCACTGGTGCAGGCGGTTGATCATCGTCACGCCGTAGAACGCGACCGGGATGATGACCAGCGAGCAGACGAGGTAGCCCACGACGACGTTGAGGCCCACGCTCATCTGCAGCGCCTGCGCCATGATCGCCGCCTCGAGTGCGAAGAAGATGAACGTGAACGACGCGTAGATGAGCGAGGTGATCGTCGAGCCGATGTAGCCGAAGCCAGCGCCGCGGGTCAGGAGGTCGATGTCGACGTTGGCCACGCTCGAGTGGTAGGCGATGGGCAGGCTGATCGCGAAAATCAGCGCCGACACCAGGAGCACGGCCGCGAAGGCATTGGCGAAGCCGTAGCTGATCATCAGACTGCCGCCGATCGCTTCGAGCGCGAGAAAGGAGATGCCGCCGATCGCGGTGTTGGCGAGCACGCCCGGCGACCAGCGACGGGCCGCCTTCGCCGCGTAGCGCAGCGCATAGTCCTCGAGGGTCTCGTTGGCGACCCAGGACTGGTACTGCCGTTTGATGCGGATCACGGTGGATGGTAGGCGGTGGCGTCCGGCGCATCCGGCCCGCGTGGGAGTCGAACGCGCGATCGTCGGCGATTATTCGCTGCAATCGAGGCGGGCACAACGCCGTTGCGCCGTCGCGCGCGAGCGGGGGGGGGCGCGCGCGCCGCGGGCCGCCGGCGGAGGCAAGCGCCGGGGGATTGACGTTGCGCGCCCGAGCCTAAAGACTAGCGGACTCCGCGCGCTTTCGGCACGCGTGACGAGTTCGAACCCCGCGCGACCGCTTCGATCGCGCGCCGGGATGGCCCGGCGCGCTGCTGACCGGAGAATTGCTTCGCTCATGACCTCGCCGCTCCCGCATGGCGAATCGAAGGCGGACCTCGAGCCGTTGCTGTACCGCATCCACGCCTCGAGCGACGCCTGCGCCGACTGGAGTCCCGTGCTGGAACGGCTGCGCAGCCGATATGCGAGCCGTCTCGCCACCCTCACCCGCTTCGACTTCGGAACCGGGCAGGGGACCGTGCTTTGCGAAGCCCCGGTGAACCCCGCGTTTGCCGCCGGCTACCCTTCGTATGCGTCGCGCAATCCCTGGTTCCTGTCGAGCGAGCCCTATTCGCCGGGGCGCGTTCTGACCGGCGACGAACTGCTTGCCAACCGTGAATTCGTGAAGAGCGACTTCTACCGCGGCCTCCTGCGGCCGCACGGATTGCTGCATTCCCTGTTCGGCGTGGTGGCGCGGCGTGGCGATGTCGTGCACTGCGTCGGGTTCCTGCGCGGCGATGCGGAGGCGCGCTACGGCGAGCGGGAGAAGGCGGGCGTGCGGACCATGCTCGCCCACCTTTCGCTCGCGTTCGAGACCCGCTGGCGCCTGCGCGAATCCGCAGACTTCGCCCGGGCGCTGATGGGGATCATCGATCGCCATGCGCACGCGTCATGGCTGGTCGATGGCGACTGCCGCATCGTGCACGCCAATCGCAGCGCGTCGGCGCTGGCCGCCGTACAGGGCGGCGTGCTCGGCGAGGAAGGACGGCTGGTCGCGGCCGCTCCCATCGATCGCGCAGCGCTGCGCGCGGCGATCCGCGACGTCACCAGGGCGATGCAGGACGACGGCGACGCCACGCGTGCGGTCACGCTCTCGGTTCCGGGCGGCAGGCACTCCGTCGTGGTCGCGGTGCATCCGGCAGGCAGGATGTTCCAGGCGGGCAGCGGCGAGACCCGGCCGCTGGCACTCGTCACCGCGCGCAGTTCCCAGGTCGAGCACGACGTCGGCTCGTGTTCACTGGTCAAGCAGTTCCGGTTGAGTCCCGCCCAGGCGCGGCTGAGCGTCCTGATCGTGACCGGCCATTCGCTGGCGGATGCCGCGTCGAAGCTGCACGTTTCCGAGAACACCGCACGCAGCCACCTCAAACAGGTCTTCCAGAAGACCAACACCCACGGCCAGATGGAACTCGTCCATCTGCACGCGAGGCACTGCTCCGACCACGAGTAGCGGTCGCCTCGGGTCCGCCGCTTCCGCGCGGCTGCCCTGGTGAGAATCCCTCACCCGTTTGGGTGAGTCACCCCTCACTCGCTTCGATGAGCGAAGTTCGCTGATTCGAGGGATTCGCGCGCGTCCGTGGCGGCATAGCATCGACCTACCGCTGCAAGGCGGGGTCCGCGGCGCCGCCGCGAGACGACCTGCACGCACGACACGGAGGCAACGGTGGCGATCTACGAGTATCGATGCGATCGGGACGACGTCTTCGAGATCACCTGTCCGCTGGGCACCGCGCCACCGTCGGCGCCGTGCCCGGCGTGCGGGGCGATGGGACAGCGGATCATCTCGCTGCCCTCGGTTCGCTGCGGTGCGCGCAGGGGGCTCTTCGCGGCGATGGACCGCGCCGACAAGAGTCGCTTCGAGCCGGAGGTGGTGAGCGCGCCGCCGCGCCGGCGACGCTCCAACACGATCCCGCTGACGCCCCAGCTCGCGCGCCTGCCGAGGCCATGACGCCGGGTGCGCCACGCGCCCGGCGCAGCAAGAGGATGATCGGTCTGTCGCATCGGCGAAGGAGGGCGCGGCGCCGCATCGACAGGGCAGATGTCGATGTGTCGTGCGGTCACCAGGAGCGGTAACCACGCAACCAGCCAGGAGGTATCGAAATGCCGAAGAACCTGTTCCCGTTGGACAACAGCAAGAAGTTCAGAGACCAGAAGATCGTGGGACACAACCGGTGGCACCCCGACATTCCGGCGGCCGTGCACATCAAGCCCGGCGAGGTGTTCCGCGCCGATTGCCGCGAGTGGTTCGATGGCGCGATCAAGAACGACGACTCCGCCGATGATCTGCGTCATGCCCCGCTTCCCGGCGTTCACGTGCTCTCGGGTCCGTTCCACGTCGAGGGTGCGGAGCCGGGCGACCTCCTCATCGTCGACATTCTCGAGATCGACGCCTGCGACCAGGAAGATTCCGGACCCATGGCCGGTCAGGGTTGGGGCTACACGGGCGTATTCGCGGCAAAGAACGGCGGCAGCTTCCTCGTCGACCGCTTTCCCGATGCCTACAAGGTCATCTGGGACTTCCGCGGCGACGTCGCGACGTCGCGGCACATCCCGGAATGTTCGTATGTAGGCATCCATCACCCGGGGCTGATGGGAACCGCACCGTCCGCCGAGCTGCTCGCGAAGTGGACCAAGCGGGAGACCGATCTCATCGCCACCGATCCGCACCGCGTGCCGCCGCTCGCGCTGCCGCCGCTGCCCGACAGCGCGATCCTGGGGTCGCTCAAGGGCGCGGACTTCGATCGCGTCGCGCGCGAGGCCGCGCGCACCGCGCCGCCGCGCGAGAACGGCGGCAACCAGGACATCAAGAACCTGACCGCGGGATCGCGCGTGTTCTATCCGGTGTTCGTGCCGGGCGCCAAGCTCTCCTTCGGCGACCTGCACTTCTCGCAGGGCGACGGCGAGATCACCTTCTGCGGCGCGATCGAGATGGGCGGGTTCATGGACCTGCACGTCGACATCATCAAGGGCGGCATGGCGACCTATGGTGTGCGCGAGAACTCCGTATTCATGCCGGGCCGGCGCGATCCGCAATACTCCGACTGGATCGCGTTCTCCGGGGTGAGTGTCGACAGCAAGGGCAAGCAGCACTACCTCAATTCGTGGCTTGCCTACCAGAACGCCTGCTATCACGCGATCGACTACCTCATGAAGTTCGGCTACACCGACATCCAGGCCTTCATGATCCTGGGCTCGGCGCCGGTGGAAGGGAGGTTGTCCGGCGTGGTCGACATTCCGAACGCCTGCTCGACGCTGTACATCCCCACCGCGATCTTCGACTTCGACGTGCGTCCGTCGAAGAGCGGGAAGCTGCATCAGGTGAAGCAAGGCCTCCAGGTTCCGCGCTCGGCCAACTGACGCCGCCCGCGGCAGGCGCCGTCGGCGCAGCGCCGGCGGCGGAACGCAGGACGCCGCGTGCCCCTGGCATCTCGGTGCAAGGGGTGCGCGGCGCAATCGCTCGTTCGCTTTGGGGAGATACACCATGCTGCTGGGACTGGCGCTGTTCTACGTGGGCGCGGTACTTTGCCTGAACGGTCTGTGGCTGCTCGGCCAGATCGGCGACAACGAGATCGCCGTCATCGACATCTTCGTCGGCAGCCTCACGCTCCTGATCTCGCTCTATCTCGCCTTCGGTCCAGGGGCCGACCTGGGCTCGGTCAAGGGTGCCGCGCTGACGCTGTTGTTCTCGTTCACCTACTTCTGGGTGGCGATCAATCGCTACAACGGCGCCGACGGCCGCGGGCTCGGCTGGTTCTGCCTCTTCGTCGCGGTGACGGCCGTGCCGGTCACGCTGCAGACGCTAGGTGGTGCCAAGTCGACCTGGGACGTGTGGCTTGGCTGGTCGTGGGCCGCGTGGGGTGTGCTGTGGTTCCTGTTCTTCCTGCTCCTCGTCCTGAAGAAGCCGATCGCGCGATTCACTGGTGCAGTCACCGTGCTCGAGGGCATACTCACCGGCTGGCTGCCCGGATTCCTGCTGCTGAACGGTACGTTGTCCTAGGAGCAAAGCTCCTTCCGGACCGCCCGGCGTCCAGGCGGCGGGCCCCTTCCGACTTCGAATCGGAGCCGGGGCCGCGGACCGTACCCCGAGGAGATTGCGACATGCCGCTATACGACTACCGCTGCGCACATTGCGGCGAATTCCGGATGTTCCGGCCGATGAGCGAGTCGGGTGCACCGGCCCCGTGTCCGCACTGCGCGACGCCATCCGAGCGCGTCTTCTCGGCGCCGTTCCTCGCGGGGGGTGATGCGGCGGTGGCGTCGCCCCCGGCCGGCGGATTCCGTCACGCCTGCGGGTTCGGCTGTTCGCACAACCACTGAAAGGCGCACGGGCCCTGGCGGCGCCGTTTCGCGAGCGCGAAGCAGACGGACCTTGGCCCCGGCTTCGCGTGTGGCCTCCGCGGCCGTTTCCGCCATCGCGTGATCGGCGCCGTAGGTGCTGCAGTAGATGACGGCCCGGCGGACCTTGCTCATGGCGACTCTCCATAATGGTGCGACTGTGCGACCGGTGTACATTGTCGCGGCCGCACGACCTTGCGCGGTTCGGGTTCCCGAAAGAAGATTCACCATGGTGATGGGTGGCATCGTACGCGCGGTGCTGGTCACGGCGGCGGTTCTGGTGTCGCCGTGGGCGATGCATCCGGTCGAGGCCCAGCAGTGGCCGAAGGACTCGGCAGCGCGTCGCGTCTTCCCGGTGGTGTGAGCGGCATTCAGGGAGAACGATCCATGGCCAGAGACAACTCCGCGCGCCGCCTGTTCATCCCGGCGGCGCTGTTCAACTTTGCCGCGGGCGGACTGTTCCTGTTCGCGATGCCGTGGCTCGCCGGTTCGATGCGCATCGAGCTCACGCCTTCGGCGATGCCGTTCGTGCACATCACGGCCAGCGCCGTGCTGCTGTTCGGTTGGGGGTACTGGCAGGCCGGCGTCGATCCGGTAAGAAACCGCATCGCGATCGTGATGGGCATGGTCGGCAAGATCGCGGTCGTCGCCGTCGCGTTCGGCCACGCGCTGGCAGGCGGCATCGGCTGGGGGCTGCCGGCACTGACCGTGGTCGATCTCGTGTTCGCGATCCTGTTCTGGCGCTTCCTTCGCGCACATCCTGCCGCGTAGCTCGGCGTTGCCGTTCCAGTTCCCGATACGGTCGAAAAAAGCCCCGGCGGATCACTCGCGCCGGGGCGAAGGAGGAGCGCTTTACCGCGGTCAGCGCACGCCGGAGCCGGCCAGCGCCTCGGACGCCCAGAAGGATTCGCTCGGCATCTCTTTCAAGTACTTCAAGCCGTGGTGTCCGCCGAACAGGCCGGTGATGTTGTACATGCCCGTCGCGAAATCGTAGAACGCCTGCGTGTCGTTGAACTGGGCCTGCTGGTCGTAGCTGAACGACGCGTAGTTGAAGCCCGAGCGATACAGCTTGCCCTGCCCGTCGTACTCGTCGGACGTGATCGCCGTCCAGCTGTCCTCGTCGACATAGAACACGCGCTTGCTGTAGACGTCGCGCTTGTCGGCCTTGAGCGTGGCCTCGACCACCCATACGCGATGCAGCTCCCAGCGCACGAGATCCGGATTGATGTGGTTCGGCTTCGTGATGTCGGCCGGCTTCGCTTCGTAGGTCAGCCTGTAGTTGCTGTACGGGATGTACAACTCCTTCTTGCCGACGAGCTTCCAGTCGAAGCGGTCCATCGCGCCGTTGAACACGCCGGCGTCGGAATAGGTGCTGGCGCCGGCCGACCCCGGATTCGGCGTGTCGTAGGCCACGTCCGGCGCGAGCTTCACGCGGCGCTGGCCCGGAAGGTACTGCCAGGCGCGCCGGCCGTGCTTCAGCGGATTCGCCGAGTCCCACACGAGGAGCGCCTCGCCGTTGCGGCGGGAGGGCGCGACGTAGTTCAGCTTGACGTACCAGAACGGATCGGTCTCCTTCATCGCACCCGACTTCCTGGGGTCGTACATCGGCCAGGCGTAGGTGACGTCGCCGGTCGTGGCGAGCGATGCCGTGCCCGCCGCGTCGACGTTCCAGGAGTCGTACCTGCCGTTCCAGCCGAGCCCCTGGTACTTGAGCAGATGATTCCACATCACCTCGCTGCCGCTCTTCGGAATCGGGAAGGGGTAGCCCGGCAGGACGTTGTCGGTGCCAAGGCCGCCATCCGTGATCTTCGCGCTGACCGCGTTCTTGTGCGTGTTCTCGGCGACGCGCTGCGGGGCCGCGAACGTGCGATGCGTGGGGTACACGTCGAGGCGCATCGTGTTCGGATAGCGCTTCAGGAGCTCCTTGGTGCCTTCGCTCAGCTTGTCGGCGTGCTGCGCGGCGTTCTTGCCGTCGATCACGAGGCGCGGCTTCTCGTTTGCGAACGGGCTCGGCCGCACACCGCCGTCCTTCTTGAACGACGCCGGGATCTCCTTGAGGCCCCCGGTGTACTCGGGGATGGTGCCCTCCTTGTTGCCGGCCTTCTCGGCGCCGGTTGCGGTGAGCGTCGCGCCGAGCTGCTTCGCCTCTTCCGGCGAAACGGCCGCGAAGGCACTGGCGGTGAGCGTTGCGGTGGCGATCGCCACGATGGTCTTGCGGGGCACGTCGGGACTCCTCGAAGGTGAAGGTTGGGTTGTGACTGCGCCTGACAACGTGGACGTTACAGACCCCGCGGCGCTCGTGCCCCCCTCGACGCAGGGGGGCGTGCGACTCGCACGCGCCTTACGCCGGCTCCCGGCGCGCCGCGCGCCACCAGCCGGCGGCAAGGAACGCCACGCCTCGCTCCCTCCACGTACTCGCCAGTCGACTTGCGGCTGTGCGTTGTCGGTCGCCCTCGGTCGCTCGGCGACGCGCCCTTCGGGCCTCGCTCGCTATCGCTCGCGCGCCTCGCTCACTCGCCGAACACCTGCTTCCACAGCTTGGTCACCGCCGCACGCCGCGCGGCCTGCGGTGCGGGATCCACCCGCGCCTGCGCGGCTCCCGTGAGTCGCACCTGGTGCTGCAGCCTGCGGTAGTCGCGGTACGCGTCGGCGACCGTTCGCGCGAGCTCGATCGGCACCAACCCGAGCTCTCCCGCCATGTGCAGGAGCGCGATGTTGCCCTTGTTGCCGGTGAGCACCGGATGCGCGTGCGCGTGGCCGAGCACGAGGCATTGCACCGTGAACTCGATGTCGACCATGCCGCCCGGGTCGTGCTTCAGATCGAACAGCGGTGTGGGATTGGGATGGCCGGCGTGCATCTTGCGGCGCATGCCCGCGATCTCCTCGCGCAGCGGCGCCAGCTCGCGCGGCAGCGTGAGGATCGCGCAGCGCTCCGCCTCGAAGGCCGCGCCGACGTCGGCGTCGCCGGCCACGAAGCGTGCGCGGGTGAGCGCCTGGTGCTCCCACAGCCACGCCTGCTCGCGCTGGTAGCGCACGAAGCCGCGCAGGCTCGACGCGAGCAAGCCCTTGGCGCCGTCGGGGCGCAGCCGCAGGTCGGTGTCGTACAGCGGCCCGGCGGATGTCGTGCTGGTGAGCCACGTGTTGAGCCGCTGCGCGAGCCGCGTGTACGTGTGCTCCTGGCCGTGCGCGTCGGGGTCGTCGCTCGCGACGTCGAACAGGAACACGAGATCGAGGTCCGACACGTAGCCCAGCTCCTTGCCGCCCAACTTGCCGTAGCCGACGATCGCGAATCGCGGCGGCGGCGCGTCGGCGCCGGCCAGGTGCTTCCAGCATGCCGCCAGGGCGCCATCGAGCACCACGTCGGCGAGCGCAGACAGGTGATCGGCGAGGCGCTCGACCGTGAGCTGCCCCATGAGGTCCTGCGCAAGGAGCCGGAACGTGTGCGCGTGGCGGAAATGGCGCAGCACGTCCATCTGGTGCTCGGCGTCGTCGGGTCGTGCGCTCACAAGGCGCGCGAGCTCGCCGCGCCACGCGTGCCAATCGGGCTCTGCCATGAGCGCGCGCGCGTCGAGGAGCTCGTCGAGCAGCAGCGGGTGGCGCGTGAGGTAGTCCGCGGCCCACGCCGACGCGCCCACCAGGTTGGCGAGCCGGGGCAGGAGCGGCGGATGCTCGATCACGAGTGCCAGATAGGCGCTGCGCCGCGCCACCGCCTCGAGCAGTGCGAGCAGCCGCTCGAACACCGCTTGCGCACCGGACAGCCCGGGCTGCGCCGCGGCTGCCGCGAGAAGCTGCGGCATGAGGACGTCGAAACGCTTTTGCGACGCGGCCGGCAACTGCCGGTAGCGCGCGGAATTGCGCACGCGGGCGAGGGTGGCGAGCATCGCGTCCGGGTCCTCGAACCCGGCCGCCCGCAACACCTCGCCGCCATCCGCCGCCGCCGGATCCCGCCACAGTGCGGTATACCGGCCATCCTCCGCCGCCGGGGCGGCGCGGCTCTCGCCGCCCAGCGTCTGCCCGAAGACGAGCGACACCACGCCGCGATGGTGCGCGAGCGCGCGCTCGAGATCGGGTTCCGCAAGGCCCATCGCTTCGGCGAGCCGCGCGCGCTCGTCGCCGGCGGACGGGAGCTCGTGCGTCTGCTGGTCGTCGCGATACTGCAGCCGATGCTCGACGTTGCGCAAGAACACGTAGGCGTCGCGCAGCGACGCGACCGACGACGGCGGCAGCAAGCCGCTCGCGCCGAGTGCGGCGAGTGCGGGCAGGGTGCCGCGCTCGCGCAGCGAAGGGTCACGGCCGCCGCGCACGATCGACAGCGCCTGCGCGATGAACTCGATCTCGCGGATGCCGCCGTCGCCCAGCTTGACGTTGGCCGCCGCATCGCGCCGCGCGCCCTGCTCGCGGATCTGGCGGTGCACGTCGCGCAGCTCCTCGTAGGCGTCGAAGTCGAGGTACTTGCGGAACACGAACGGCGTGACCA
>JADLEZ010000011.1 GCA_020845855.1 Burkholderiales bacterium | reverse complement strand
TCCTCAACCTGCCGGGACAACCGAAGGCGATCAAGGAAACGCTCGACGGGATCTTTCCCGCGGTGCCCTACTGCATCGACCTTATCGGCGGGCCGTACATCGAGACGCACGAGGAAGTGTGCAAGGTGTTTCGGCCGAAGAAGCGGGGCTAGGGGCTAGGGACTAGGGGTTAGGGAGCAGCGTCATGACGCCACGCATCGACGCGTATCGCGTTCGAAGATCTGCAAGGCGCACGCACCACGCCGGCGCTCCCTAGCCCCTAATCCCTAGCCCCTAGCCCCGCTTCTTCAAGCATCGCGCAGCATCTCCACCCGCGCCGCCGGCTCCTGCCGGTAGAACCGCGCGAATTGCTGGTAGACCGCGAGATACTCGTGGCGCAGGAGCCTGGGCTCGGCGAAGAACACTTCCGAGAGCACGGCGAAGAATTCGGCGGGGCTCTCCGCGGCGTAAGGGTCGATCGCCGTGCGCTCGCCCTTGGCCACGCGGCGCTGGAAGTGGTCGTAGGCAGCGACCATCACGCGCTTCCAGACGTGGGGGGCCATCTCCGGCGGCAGCGGCGGGCAGCCGTTCGCGACCCCGTTGCGCATTTCGAGCTTGTGCGCGAACTCGTGGATGGCGAGGTTCATCCCGGTCGACTCCCAGTCCTGGCTGGCCTCGACGTCGGCCCACGACAGGATCACCGGCCCGCGCTCCATCGCTTCGCCGGCGAGCGGCTCCTCGTGCGTATGCACCACGCCTGCCTCGTCTTCCCACTCCCACCCGGGCACGAACTCGTCCGGGTAGACGATGACGTTCTCCCAGCCGTCGTAGTACATGAGGTCGAGGTTCAGCACCAGCACGCACGCCTGCAGCGCGATGACCACGCGCTGGCGCGGCGTCACGCGGTGACCGCGTGCGCCGATGATGCTCTTGGCGTTGAGGAAGAGGACCACCTTCTCGCGCAGCCTTTGCAGCTCGGCATCGGTGTACATCGCGAGAAACGGCAGCGCCTCCAGCGAGTCGCGCCACAGTCCCTCGGGTATCGCCTGCGTGCGCAGGATCCGCTGCTGGCGCCAGCGCCGGAGCGCGCCGAACATGCTACTTGGCGTCGCTCGCGTCGTCGGCGTCGAAGAGCCCGCGGCTTGGCAAGAGCCCCGGCGCGCCTTCCTCGGGCAGCGCCTCGACATCCTTCAGCCGGCGCGCGATGGTGGTGGTCTTGCCGCGCGCCTCGTCGAGCGTGTTGCTCGCCTCCTGCAGCTTCTTGTGCGCGCGCGCGAGCACTTCGCCGAACTTGCCGAACTCGCTGCGCACCGCGCCGAGCACGCCCCACACCTCGTTGCTGCGCTGCTCGATCGCCAACGTGCGGAAGCCGAGCTGCAGGCTGTTGAGCAGCGCCAGCAGGTTGGTGGGCCCGCACAGCGTGACCCGGTGCTCCCGCTGCAGCGTGTCTGCGAACCCGGCGCGCGCCATCATCTCGGCATACAGGCCCTCGGTGGGCACGAACAGGATCGCGAAGTCGGTGGTGTAAGGCGGCGCCACGTACTTCAGGCGGATCTTCTTCGCCTCGCCGCGCAGGTGATCGGCAAGCGTCTTGCGCGCGTCGTCCGCGGCCGCGATGTCGGCGCGCTCGAGAGCGTCCTGCAGGCGCTGCCATTCGACCAACGGGAACTTGGCGTCCACGGGCAGCCAGCACGGCAGCGCATCGGCGCCGCGGCCGGGCAGGCGGATCGCGAACTCGACGCGCTCGTTGCTGCCGGGAACGGTCTCGACGTTGGCCGCGTACTGCTGCGGTGTGAGCACCTCGGCCAGCAGCGAGGCGAGCTGCACCTCGCCCCACAGGCCGCGCGTCTTCACGTTCGCCAGCACGCGCTTCAAGTCCCCGACGCCGACCGCGAGCGACTGCATCTCGCCCAGTCCGCGGTGCACCTGTTCCAGGCGGTCGGACACGATGCGGAACGATTCGCCCAGCCGCTGCTCGAGCGTGGCCTGCAGCTTCTCGTCGACGGTGGCGCGCATCTGCTCCAATTTTTCCGCGTTGTCGCGGCGCAGGACGTCGAGCCGCTGCTCGACCGACGCTCGCACGGACTCCAGCGAGCCGCCGACCTCGGTACGCAGGCTCGCGGCCGCGTTGCCCTGCTCGGCGCGGGCGTTGGCGAGGTCCTGTCGGATGTCGCGCTCGACGTTGGCGAGCTGATTCGCAACTTCGCCGAGCCGCGTGCGCAACTCGGCGGCGTCACGGATGGCCTCCCGCGCCTCGTCCTCGCGGGACCGGGCAAGCGCGGCGACGCGCCACAGCACGGCGGCGGCCAGCGCCGCCACCACGGCGAGTGCCCCGAAGATCGCAAGCAGCCAGTAATCCGCCATGAAACGATCCCTCGTCCCGCGAATGTTAGCAGGAAGGTCAGGACGTCAAGGCAAGGGTCGCGAAGGTCGCGAGCCAGTGTTCGCCGGCATAGTCGGCGCTTGCAAGGCCGGCCAGGCCTGCATCGAGGTGGTCCTGCGCGGCACTACGCAAGGCGGCGCCGCGCACGTCGTTCTCCGGTAGCGCCGCCGCAATCGCTCGCATGCACCACGCGCGCGAAAGGTTGAGGCCGTCGAGGTGCACGATGAAACCGTCCGTGCGGTCGTCGACGGCGACCGGAGCGAAGAGCGCGGCGGGCGAGCGCGCCTCGATGCCGGGCAGGAATCCGTCGAGCCAAGCCGAAAAATCACCGGCCGTCATGACCCGTTGCATCAGTGCGGCTTCCATCAGCACCGGGGACAGGAAGTCGGCGCCGGAAGGCTCCCACGCCGCGGGTGCCGCGCGATCGTGCGCGAACCACCGCGAGGCCGCATCGACGCATGCACGCGCAAGATCGCCTCGTCCGGCCGCGCGCGCGTAGTCGAGCGCGAAGGCGAGCCCGAACGCGCTGTTCGCGTGCAGGCCGTGGCGCAGGGGATGGCGCTGGCGCGGGAGGTAGTCCAAGTAGCGCGTAACGAACGCATCGGCGAGCGGCGCGATCGCGGACTCCCATCGCGTGCCGCGCAGCTCGCGGGCCAGCTCGAGCAGCCAGGCCCAGCCGTAGGTGCGCTCGAAGGCGCGCGCCTCCGGCCGCGCGAGATACGCGCATTCCTGCGCGATGTTGGCCGACGTGAGATGGCGATCGAAAGTCGCCTCGATTTCGGCGGTCGCGATTTGCGGGTGCAACCGCCGCACGCGTGCGAGCAGCCAGTGCATGTGCACGCACGAGTGCCAGTCGAAGCTGCCGTGGAAGGCGGGGTGCAGCACGCGCGGCGGCCGCAGGTCGGCGTCGCTCGCGAGCACGTGGTCGGGCTTGCCCGGGTACTCGCGGACGACGTTGGCGAGCGCGATACCCGCGTACTGGCGCGCCAGGTCCGGGGTGAGACGGCCGGCCATCACGCCGGCCGGTTGAGCAGGACGTGGTCCGGCGTCACCAGCGCCGCAATGTGCTCGGCCGGATGGAGTGCGGCAATCTGCAGCGCGAGCGAGGAGTCGGGATGCGCAAGCCCTTGCCGGTTGAGCCACAGCGCGCGGATGCCGGCGCCGGTGGCGCCGACGATGTCTTGGTACCAGGCGTCGCCGATCATCACCGCTTCGTGCGCCTCGCACTCCACGCGGGTGAGCGCGGCCCGGAAGATGCGCGGGTCGGGCTTGGCCGCGCCGACCTCCTCCGAGGTCACCAGCGCGTGCACCATCGGCGCGAATCCGAACGTGGCGAGCTTCTCCTGCTGCTCGGCCACCGTGTGGTTGGTGACGATCGCGACGCGCAAGCGCGCGGCCAGCAGCGTGACCAACTCGAGCGCGCCTTCCACGCGGCGGCGATTAGCCTGATACACGCGGCGGTGCAGCTCGGCAGCGGCGGCCGCCCGGCCGTTGGGCTCGCCAGCGAACGCGAACAGGCGGCGGTAGCGCTCGATACGCGCGTCGGCCACGTCGCGGCGGCCGACCGCGACGTCTTCATGGATGTCGTCGAGGATGCGCTGGTTCTCGGCGACGAGGTCGTCGAGCGCACGGGCCTGCAACGCCGCGAAGCGCTCGCGCACCCCGGCCAGCGCCGCGCGGTTTGCGTGCTGGTGGTCGACCAGCGTGTCGTCGAGGTCGAAGAGGACGGCGCGGATCATAGGCAGGGTCAGATTCGAATTACGCGACTGCCATCGAAGGCTACCACTCGGATGCGTCAGAGCGTAATTCGACTCTGACCCTACCTATGCGCTAGCAGAAAATCGACTCTGACCCCATACTCGTAACGAGTATCGACTCTGACCCCATACTCGTAACGAGTATCGACTCTGACCCCATACTCGTAACGAGTATCGACTCTGACCCCATTTAGGCCGCTTCCCGGCTCGCCTTCTTCCGCTCGTGCTCCTTGAGGAACCGCTTGCGGATGCGGATCGACTTCGGCGTGACTTCGACGAGCTCGTCGTCGGCGATGAACTCGACCGCGTACTCGAGCGTGAGCGCGATCGGCGGGGTAAGCGCGATCGCCTCGTCCTTGCCGGCGGCGCGGATGTTGGTGAGCTGCTTGCCCTTGATCGGGTTCACCACGAGGTCGTTGTCGCGACTGTGGATGCCGATGACCATGCCCTCGTACAGCGCCTCGCCCGGCGACACGAACATGCGCCCGCGCTCCTGCAGCTTCCACAGCGCATAGGCCACGGCGGCGCCGTCCTCGGCGGACACCAGCACGCCGTTGCGGCGCTCGGGGATCTCGCCCTTGACCGGCGCGTAGTTGTCGAACACGTGGCTCATGAGCCCCATGCCACGGGTCAGGTTCATGAACTCGCCCTGGAAGCCGATCAGGCCGCGCGCCGGTACCCGATAGGTCAGCCGCGCGCGGCCCTGTCCGTCCGAGGCCATGTCGGTGAGGTCGGCGCGGCGCGTACCCAGCGCCTCCATCACCGCGCCCTGATGGGTCTCCTCGACGTCGACCGACAGAAGCTCGTACGGCTCGCAGGTAACGCCGCCCACCTCGCGCAGCACGACGCGCGGGCGCGACACCGCGAGCTCGGAGCCCTCGCGCCGCATGTTGGCGATCAGGCTCGTACGGTGCAGCTCGCCGCGCCCCGAAACCAAGCACACGTCGGTGTCCGCGGTCTCCTCGACGCGCAGCGCCATGTTGGTCAGGAGTTCCTTCGCGAGGCGCTCGCGCAGGTTGCGCGAGGTCACGTACTTGCCTTCGCGGCCGGCAAGTGGGGAGGTATTGACCTGGAAGTACATCGACAGGGTGGGCTCGTCGACCAGGATCGGCGGCAGCGCCTCCGGCGCGTCGACCGCGGCGAGCGTGGTGCCGATGGCGAGATCGTCGATGCCGGTCACGAGTACGATGTCACCCGCGCGCGCGGACGCAACCGGCGTGCGCTCGAGCCCGGAGAATCCCAGCACCTGCACCACCTTCGCCTTCTTCGGCGCTTCGCCTTGCGCAAGCGGCCCCTTGAGCACGGCGACTTCCTGTCCCGGCCGCAACTCACCGCGGCGGATGCGGCCGATGCCGAGGCGTCCGAGGTAACTCGAATAGTCGAGCGCGCTCACCTGGAATTGCAGCGGGCGGTCCGCATCGCCTTCGGGCTCGGGCACGGCGGCGAGGATCGTCTCGAACAGCGGACGCATCGACGCGCCCGGGTCCGGCCCGCGCTTGGCTTGCGCGACGTCGAGGGTGGCCCAGCCGTGCAGCGCGGAGGCGTACACCACCGGAAAGTCGAGTTGGTCGTCGTTGGCGCCGAGCTTGTCGAAAAGATCGAACGTCTGGTTGACCACCCACTCGGGCCGCGCGCCCGGCCGGTCGACCTTGTTGACGACGACGATGGGCTTCAGGCCCTGCTGCAGCGCCTTGAGTGTCACGAAGCGCGTCTGCGGCATCGGCCCTTCCACCGCGTCGACCAGCAGCAGCACGCCGTCGACCATGCCCAGCACGCGCTCGACCTCGCCACCGAAGTCGGCGTGGCCCGGCGTGTCGACAATGTTGATGTGGTGGCCCGCGTACGCGATCGAGCAGTTCTTGGCGAGGATCGTGATGCCGCGCTCGCGCTCGAGGTCGTTGCTGTCCATCATGCGCTCGGCGACGTGCTGGTGCTTGGCGAAGGTCCCTGCCTGCACCAGGAGCTTGTCGACGAGGGTCGTCTTCCCATGGTCGACGTGGGCGATGATCGCGATGTTGCGAAGGTCCTGGCGCTTCATGGCTCGGGAGTGGTTCTTGGTCCGGCAAAACCGCATATTGTACGATGCAATACCCGGGCCACGCCAACATTATTTTGAAAAATCCGCAACTTAGACTACAATACGACTTCGGGCGGCCGTTCCGGTCACCGCCCACCAGTGCGCGGACCCCGTAGAGGGTCCCGCCTTACACATCAACCTTTTGCGCAACGCTGCCTGGACCGGAAGCCGCGAGTGAATTCGCGGCAGGCCGCGCCAGGAGCTTTCATGAGTGCCACGTTCGAGGCGCTCGGCCTTCGCCCGGAGATTCTGCGGGCGGTCGCCGAGTCCGGCTACACCACACCCACCCCCATCCAGGCCAAGGCCATCCCGGTCGTTCTCGCCGGGCGCGACGTCATGGGCGGCGCCCAGACCGGCACTGGCAAGACCGCCGGCTTCGCCCTGCCCATTCTCAACCGCCTGATTCCGCAGGCGAACACGAGCCCTTCGCCCGCGCGACACCCCGTACGTGCGCTGATTCTCGCGCCAACCCGCGAGCTTGCAATCCAGGTCGAGGAATCGGTCAAGGAGTACGGCAAGCACACCGGCCTGCGCTCCACCTGTGTATTCGGCGGCGTCGACATCAAGCTGCAACTGCCGATCGTGCGCGCGGGTGTCGAGATCCTGGTCGCCACGCCGGGCCGGCTGCTCGACCACGTCGAGCAGAAGAGCGTGAATCTGTCGCAGGTCGAGATCTTCGTCCTCGACGAAGCCGACCGCATGCTGGACATGGGCTTCATTCCCGACATCAAGCGCATCATGGCGCTCCTGCCCGCGACCGCGAAGCGCCAGAACCTGCTCTTTTCCGCGACCTTCAGCAACGAGATCAAGAAGCTCGCCGACCAGCTCCTCAACGCGCCGGAACTGATCGAGGTCGCGCGCCGCAACACCGCGGCGGAGACCGTCGAGCAGTTCGTGTACCGGTGCCCGCAGGAAGCGAAGCGCCTCCTCCTCGCGCGGATCGTGAAGTCGCGCGGACTGCGCCAGGTGCTGTGCTTCGTGCGCACCAAGCACGGCGCCTCCCGCCTTGCGCGCCAGCTCGAGCGCGACGGCCTCGAGACTTCGGCCATTCACGGCGACAAGACGCAGGGCGCGCGCCTGGATGCGCTCGCCGCGTTCAAGGACGCGAAGCTAGAGATCCTGGTCGCGACCGACGTCGCGGCGCGCGGCCTCGACGTCGACGACCTGCCGTTGGTGGTGAACTATGAATTGCCGCACGTGCCCGAGGACTACATTCACCGCATCGGGCGTACCGGGCGCGCGGGCGCCACCGGGGAGGCGATCTCGCTCGTGGCGCCCGAGGAAGAGAAGTATCTCGCGGACATCGAGCGTCTGCTCAAGAAGAAGATCGCGGTCCGCACCGAGCAAGGCTTCGATCCCGCGGCGGCCGCAAGCGAGCGCGCGTCGCACCCGCGCGCGCGCGCGAAGCCCGAGCGCGGCAGCGCCAAGCCGGCTCCGGTTGAGCGCAGCAGCGCCAAACCGGCACCCGCCGCGCGCAGCCGCCGCGAGCAGGAGCGCGAGGACGCGTACGCGCGCAATCCCGACCAGCCGGCGCGGTCACGCCCGGCGGCCACGCACGCGCACGCCAAGTTCGCGCTAGGGCACGGGCACGGATCGCACGCGCAGCGCTCGCACAAGTCACGCCCGGTCCCCGCGCTGCTCATGAAGCGCAAGACACCCGAGCCGCAAGGCGCCTGACGCTAGCGGCGCGCGACCACTACCCGCCGTACGTCGCGGTCGACCACGCGCATCGGCAGCCCGGCGCGCGCGAGTTCTTCGTGCGTCTCGTGGCGCATGATCGCGTAGGCTTGGCCCGCGGCGCGCCAGCGGGCCTCGAATTCATCGATCGTCGGCACGAACAGCGATGGGTTCGCCCCGAGCCCCCAAGCGAGCTCGTCCTGGTCGCGCACGAGCGTGACCGTGCGGTCGAGATAGAAAGGCACCGTATGATCGAAGGTGTCGACGCTGTAGAACGGTACGTCCGGGTGGAACGGCCGCCTGACTTCACCGCCGCCGATGCGTTCGATCATGCCCTCGGCCGAGAAGTACTGGTCGATGTCTAGCGCGAGCCCGGCGGCCACTTGCGCCGCCAGCATTCCGGCTAACACCACGGCTGCCAGCGCGCGCAGGCGGTGCCTCCAGCGCAAGAGCAGGAGGGTCACGATGCCGCCCACGCCGAGCACGAGCGCGGCGGCGTAGATCCAGACCGCGCCGCGGCGCACTTCCTCGCGCACTTCTGCGATCCTGATGAGACCCGTCGCCGGCGCGAAAGCAATGACTGTGGCAATGCCGCCGAGCACGAGCGTGCACGCGACGATGCGCAGCGTGGCGTCGAATCGGCGGGCGACCGGGACGCAGGCTGCGACCGCCACCGCACCCATCGCCGGCAAAATGTAAGCCGGCAGCTTCGACGACGACAGGCTGAAGAAGACGAAGATCGCCGCTGCCCAGGACCACGCGAACTTGCGCGCATCGAAGCCGCCCGCCGGCGGGCGGGACGCACGGCCAGGAAGCGCCGCCACGATGGCAGGCAGCCAGGGCAGCAGGAAAGCGGTCGCGATCGGGACGAAGTACCACCACGGACCGATGCGCCGGTGCACCGGCTGTGTGAAGCGCTGCAGGTGCTCGTGGACGAAGAAGAACTGCGCGAAGCCGGGATTGCGCAGCTCGACCAGCACGAACCACGGTACCGCGATTCCGGCGAACAGCGCCGCGCCCGGCACGGCGTGCAGCCGCCGCAGGAGCGCGAGATCGCGCGTTACGGCCACGTACGCCGCGATGGCAAGCGCGGGCAGCGCGAGACCGACGGCGCCCTTGGTCAACACCGCGAGCGCGCACATTCCCCACGCGGCAAGCATGTAGCGACGTCGCGCCGAGGCGCCGGTCCGGTGATCCTGCGCAACCAGGAAGGCGCACAGCGCCCCGGTCATGAACGCGGTGAGCGTCATGTCGAGAGTCACGAACTGCGACGCGCCGAAGTAGCCCGCGCTCGACGCGAGCATCGCCGCCGCCATCCAGCCGGCGCGGCGCGAAAACAGGCGGCGTACGGTCAGCAGCACGGCCACGATCGCAAGGAATCCCGCGACCGCGGGTGCGAGACGCGCCGTCCACTCGTCTTCGCCCGCGGCGGCGAAGACCGCGGCAGTGGCCCAGTACTGGAGCGGCGGCTTCTCGATGTACGGCACGCCGTTCAGGCGCGGCGT
>JADLEZ010000010.1 GCA_020845855.1 Burkholderiales bacterium | reverse complement strand
TGCGTTCTCGACCGCAAGCTCCGAAGCGGCGTACCCGAAGACCCTCGAGCAACTCGAGCGCTTCGGCGTCTCGCCGCGCATCGCGAGCTTTGTGCTGCCCCTCGGCTACTCGTTCAACCTCGACGGCTCGATGATGTACTGCACCTTCGCCACGATCTTCATCGCGCAGGCCTACGGCATCGACCTCTCGGGCGCGCAGCTCGTCACGCTCCTCTTCCTCCTGCTGGTCACCAGCAAAGGCATCGCCGGCGTGCCGCGTGCCTCGCTCGTGGTGCTCGCCGCGACACTGCCGCATTTCGGCATCCCGGATGCGGGCCTGCTGCTCGTCCTCGCGGTCGACCAGTTCCTCGACATGGGGCGCAGCGCAACCAATGTCGTCGGCAATTCCATCGCCTCGAGCGTCGTCGCAAAATGGGAAGGGGAGTTGGCCGCGCCCGCACCGCAGGCGTAGGCTGGTCGCAGGCTGTCGGCTGCAGGGATGATCTTGGCACACCATGACACCATCGTCGCCACAGCCACTCCGCCCGGGCGGGGGGGCGTGGCGATCGTGCGTGTGTCGGGCCCGAAGTCGCCGGAGATCGCGGCCGTGATCATCGGCAGCGATCTGCCCGCCGCGCGCCGCGCGACGCTCGCGCGCTTTCTCGACTCGGCAGGCGAGCCCATCGATGTCGGGCTCGCGCTCTTCTTTGCGGCCCCGCACTCCTATACCGGCGAACATGTGGTCGAGTTCCACGGTCACGGTGGCCCGGTGATCACCGAATGCCTCGTACGGCGGGCCCTCGAACTCGGCGCGCGCCGCGCTCGGCCGGGGGAATTCACGCAGCGCGCGTTTCTCAATGACAAAGTCAACCTCGCCCAGGCCGAAGCCGTCGCAGACCTGATCGATGCGGGTTCGCGCGAGGCCGCGCGCGCCGCGATGCGCTCGCTGCAGGGCGAGTTTTCGGCGATGGTGCTCGGACTCGTCGACGCAGTCACTGAACTGCGCGCCTGGGTGGAGGCGGCGATCGATTTTCCGGAGGAAGAGATCGACTTCCTCGCCGATCGCGAGCTCGGAAGCCGCCTCGCAGGCGTGGGCGAGCACTTCGCCGCGGTCGAGCGCAGCGCGCGCCAGGGGCGGCTCCTGCGCGAAGGCATGACCGTGGTGATCGCCGGCCGTCCGAACGCCGGCAAGTCGAGCCTCCTGAACCGCCTCGCCGGCTACGACGCCGCGATCGTCACGGAAATCCCCGGCACCACGCGTGACATCGTGCGCGAGCGCATCGACATCGACGGCATGCCACTGCACGTGCTCGACACAGCGGGACTGCGCGAGGCACCCGATGTCGTCGAGGCCGAGGGCATCCGGCGTGCGACGGTCGAGATGGCGCGCGCCGACCGGGTGCTCTTCATCATCGACACGGTCGACGACCCCGACGCGCGCGCATTCACCGAAGAACGCGCGCGCTTGCCGGCCGATGTGCCGGTGACCATCGTGCTTAACAAGATCGATCTCGCGACGGGTATCCCGATGTCCGACACGGTGAGTGGCCCGCCGCGCGTCGCGATCTCCGCGCGCACCGGCGCGGGTCTCGATGTGCTGCGCGCGCACCTGCGTGATTGCATGGGCTACCAGGTCGCCGATGCGGGCACGGTATCGGCGCGCGCGCGACATCTCGATGCGCTCGCGCGGGCGCGACGCCATGTGGATGCCGCCGAAGTGCAATTGCGCGAGCGGCGCGCTGGCGAACTCGTGGCGGAAGAGCTGCGCCATGCACAGGTGGCGCTCGGCGAGATTACCGGCACTGTCACCAGCGATGATCTGCTCGGGCGCATTTTCGCGAGTTTCTGCATCGGAAAATAGCGAAGCGTTCGGAGACGCCCAGCGACATCCACAGACCGCTGACGAAGTGCTGATTTTCCAGGCATTTTCGTCCACTAACGCCCTTGCCGACGGCGGCGGGCTCTATGTCGAGGTGCAGCCGGCTGGCAAGAAGGTCTGGCGCATGTAGTACCGGCTCGGCGGGCGCGGCTCGCGCAAGGAATGCAGCAGAGGTGGGCCGACCTCGTGTACGTGCAGATCGAGGAGGGCCGGAAAGTCGCTATAGGGCGATTCGGGAAGGCGTTTCAGGCTGCATAGCCCACACCGCATCCACGGTCAGGCGCTCCAGCGCGATTCCCAAGGCACGGTCATCGAACAGCTTGTCCTTGCGGGTAGCAGCAACGGTTCCGCCATTCCAGCGGCGCAGACCCTCACGCAGTGCAGGAATGCTTGGCGCAACGCCCTCGCGCGTTAGCAACCAGTCCACCGTCGCCAGCAATTCCATGCCGAAGGGTGACTCGAAACCATCGATCAAGCTGGTCGTGGCCTCCAATGCTGGCGCGTAAGTCTTCCCTTCACTCTTGAGGTAAGCCTGTACGAACTCCGTGCGTTCATCATCGAACCAAATGACATCTGAAGGGTCAGCGTCACTGATCCGTTTGTCACAGTGCAGGTAGCTCCCGTCCAGGTTGTCCAGCAGGTGCGACAGTCGATTGGCATAAGGTCCATGAATATGGGCGCGGAATTGCAGATTGAGGGAATTCTCGTCCGGCCCGAAATGCTCGATCGCGCGTTCCAGGAACCAAGCGAGCTTCTGGATCTCCAGGAGGCTGCACTCCATGCCCAGCACCCAGTACCGGCGTACCAATTCGGCGATAAGCGCGCGAGCGGGCGTTAACTTCTCGACGCCGGCACGTTTGGCTACGTTCTGGTACTTCCGCGTGGGTTCGAACACTTGAATATCGGTGTCCAGATCTCCCAGCGCTGCCTCGATATGCGGACGAACCTCCGACCAGTCCAAGCCACCATTGCCGGCCCCCCGCGGCGGGATAGCGATCGACTTGACGTGGTTCTCGATAAGGAAGCGACGAAGATCCCGCAGGCCCTCCGTAATCCACTCCACGCGGGAATCACCCTTCCAATGCTGCTTCGTTGGGAAGTTGACGATCCAGCGGGGCCCATCAAGCTCGCTGACCTCCGTAACGAACATCCGGCCCGTGCTCACTTCCCTCGCCTTGCAGGCAACGGCATAGCGCCGGTAGTTCTCCGGGAAGCGCTCCTTGAACATGAGCGCAATGCCCTTGCCCATAACACCAACCGTGTTGACGGTGTTGACCAGCGCCTCGGCGCGGGCTTCAAGAAGGTTGCCTTGAGTGAAGGAGATCATCAGAAGTACCAACCGGGCATGACGTGGACCTCCAACTGGAGTCCAAGAGCGGCGACTTGCGCATCCAAGCCAGCCTTTACGGCCTTGGTGTAGCAAATAATACCCATTAGACCAGAAACAGGAACATGCTGGTGCACGAGCGCCTCCGCTTGGTAGCGCTCGACCTGCTCCGGGTCGTCCGGGTTGCGCTGGAAGTTTCGCGCCTGCAGCAACGGCCAGTCGATCTGCCCCAAACTGGCCGGGTCATTGAAGTACTTTGCAAGCCGCGGGTAGGCGTGACGGTCCGTAAACGCGAACTGCAGCCCAAGCTCCTGAACCCTATGAACGCTGGACACAAGGATGCAGATCTCCTCGTTGGGACGCCGAGGGACAGCACCACGACCCGTGTAGATGTTGAATAGCATTGGCGAGAACGGCGTGAAATAGAACGGAACGTAGTCCGACAGTACGCCGCCGGGTGCCACTGGAACGGACCTGTGGCTGCGGCGGTCTATCAGGTCTGTATTCCCGATGACCACGTAAACAGGGTCTTGGGCCGCAGAGTTCTTGCAGTGCAACCCGTTGCGCAAGATCCAAGGCACATTGTCCCGGTGGACTATCCGCCAGATGAGGGCCTTGGTCGGGTTCAGGTTGGGATAGTGCTTGGGCACGGCTACTCTCGTGTCCCCGATCCGACCGGATTCCACTGTGTAGATAGCGCCTCCGCGCGCTGAAATACAGTCTGCACCGCGGCGTCCTGAAGATCGGGCGGGTAGCCATACCTGTCCCGGTCCTCGAGATCGACGCTGTCGCAGGGCGGCCTGCGGGTTGTTCTCGTCATGACGTCTCCGCACCTCCACCACCGGGCCCCGCATCGTTGAACAGGGCGATATAGGGCGCATAGCGAAAGCGCCGGTTCCGCGCATTGCCGGTCATCTTCTGCACGTCATTCACGGCGACGATCGGGCGGTTGAACAGCGATTCGAGCACCTTGTGGCCGTTACCCGCCGCGCTCGGTAAGCAGGAACGTGATCAGCAGTCGCCCGACGCGCCCGGTGCCGTCGAGGAACGGGTGAATTGTTTCGAACTGCAAATGCGCGAGCGCGATCTTCACCAGGGGCGGCAGATCGTCGGTTGCGTGCAGGAAGGTCTCGAGGTCCTCCAGCGCCGCAGGCACCGCGTGGTGCGGCGGCGGCACGAAGGTCGCGGTGGCGAACGTGCAGCCTGCCGCCGGGCACGCCGCGCATCAGCTCGGCGAGTCTCGCGAGGCCGTGGTGCATTGCGCGCACGTAGTTGATCAACTCGTCCACGTCGCGCGGCAAGCTCGCTTCGAAGAGCTGCGCCTCGGCGGCGAGCAGGTCCTGCGACGTAGCGTCCCGCTCGGGTCGGGGCTTCGCCGGCAGTCGCCATCCAGATGGCTGCCTTTCGCATGGGGCCAGAATTGCTCCATATGATAGACACCCTTTAACAGGAACAGAAGGCGGGCGTCTTGTTTTAGTTTCCGGAGGATTCGAGGCCGGAGCAACCGCCGGCTCGAGGCGTCCGCCGAGCATCGCCGCGACGAAACGAACCGGTGCTCGGGCCTGCTCGGCTGCGGTTAGCGGCTGCAGCTGGACGACCTCGCAAATTTGGAGTGACGCTCCACGATTGCAGGGTACGGCCGACCAGCGAAATACGAAGTCCTGTGGAAATCTCCTGGTGCTTCGCTTGACCTGCTCTTCGCCATAATGCGGTGATCCGATATCGTGTTCGGGGGCATTTGATGAAGGCGACGATCTACCACAACCCCGCCTGCGGCACGTCCTGCAATGTACTCGCGCTCCTGCGCGACGCGGGCCTCGAGCCCGAGGTCGTCGAATACCTGCGCGATCCGCCCACACGCGAGCGCCTCGTGGAACTGATTCGCGCCGCCGGCCTCACTGTGCGCGAGGCGTTGCGGCAGAAGGGCGCGCCCTACGACGAGCTCGGCCTCGGCGATCCGGGACTTTCAGACGATCAGTTGCTCGATGCGATGATGGCGCACCCGATCCTCATCAACCGGCCTTTCGTCGTGACGGCGAAGGGCACGCGACTCTGCCGGCCCGTCGGGACGGTCAGCGAGTTGCTGCCCTGAACGGTAGCGCTAGAAAACGAAATAGAGCGCCAGACTCAACCCCGCGTAGATCACGATGATGGGCCAGTAGGTGCCCGGAGCCTCGTCGCGCCGGAACGCCTTGTAGCTCCATCTGTGCTTGGCGTACACGGTGCCGTTCGCGAGCGCGTAGATCACATAGAGCGCGAGCAGGACGCCGAGCGCCTGGAAAACAGGCTTCATCGCGCGGCTTGCAGCAGCTCGCCCGCCGTCACGAATCGCGGTGCAATGTCGATCGGCACGCCGGTCAGCTGGTCGAGCACCCGCTGCACTTGCGGGCGGATCACGACCATCCGGGCGAGCAGCGCCTTGACGCCCGCGTAATCGCCGTGCGCCTGCAGCGTCATGATGTCGTGTGTGAGCCCGGTGACGGCCTTCTTCGTCTTCGGCAGGTCGAGCGAGAAGCGGCCGTCGGCGCCGATGCGCACGGCGCCGTGATCGAGGAGGTAGTTCACCTGCAGCGCCATGCCCTTTGCGTGCGATTCGTTGAGGCCAAAGCGCAGCGTGCGAAACGCCGAGGCGAGGAAGGTCACGTACATGCTGCGCTCATCGCGCTTGTCGATGACGCCCTTGTCCATCAGCTGCTGCAGCGCCCAGAGACCCGAGATGTCGGCCTTCGCCTCCTCGAGCGTGCCATTCAGTTCCTTCAGCTCCTGGCGCACGGTGGTCGCGCGGCCGTTCACGGTGATCGTCTGCGGGCCGAGGCCGTGCATCAGCTCGTGCATCAGGATGTGCGTGAAGAACGGCTCGAACGCGACGAGCGCACGATCCTGTGGCGTCAGTGCAATCGCGGCGATCGGCTGCAGCACCTTCTCGAACTTCGCCTGCTGGTAGTTCTTCAGCATCACGCGCTTCGAGCCCTTTTCCGCCACCACCCGCTCGTCGTTGGGCAGGTTGAAGGCGGCGGTCTGGATGCCATGGTTGCCGTCGCCCGCCGAGACGACCACAGTGACGACGCGGATGGGCGAGAGCCCGCCGAGCTTCGCGCGCCGGTACTTCGGATCGATCGGCAGGCGGTTCTCAAGGCTCTGCAGTTCCTTGCCGAAGCGCGCGAGCTGCGCGGTCTCGGCGGCATCGTTCACCGCGATGAAGGCCTCGAACGCGGCCTTGAAGTTGAACCACTCGTCCTCGTACACCTCGTACGGGCCGATGGTCGGCTCGATCGAGGCGTCGAGCTCCATCCACGCGATGTCGCTCGCGTAGTAGTCGTTCGACAGGAACGCCGCGGCGCGCGTCTCGAGGTAGCGCTTG
>JADLEZ010000009.1 GCA_020845855.1 Burkholderiales bacterium | reverse complement strand
TGGTCACGCCGTTCGTGTTCCGCAAGTACCTCGACTTCGACGCCTACGAGGAGCTGCGCGACGTGCACCGCCAGATCCGCGAGCAGGGCGCGCGGCGCGATGCGGCGGCCAACGTCAAGCTGGGCGATGGCGGCATCCGCGAGATCGAGTTCATCGCGCAGGCGCTGTCGATCGTGCGCGGCGGGCGCGACCCTTCGCTGCGCGAGCGCGGCACGCTGCCCGCACTTGCGGCGCTCGGCGCGCGCGACTTGCTGCCGCCGTCGTCGGTCGCGTCGCTGCGTGACGCCTACGTGTTCCTGCGCCGTGTCGAGCATCGCCTGCAGTATCGCGACGACCAGCAGACGCACGAGCTCCCGTCCGCCGGCGACGAGCGCGCACGGCTCGCCGAAGCGATGGGCCTTGCGGCACCGGATCTCGAGCACGCGCTCGCGCGCCATCGCGGGGTGGTGTCGCTCGTCTTCGGGCAGACGCTGGGCGACGAAGGCCGCGCCACGCCGGCGGCGGAGGATGGCCGGTACGCCGCTCTGTGGCGGGATCCGGCGGCGGCGGATGGCGGCGAGGTGTTGCGGGTGGCCGGGTTCGAGGACCCGGGCGCGATCCTCGCCACCCTCGCCCGCGTGCGCAATTCCGCGCGCTACCGGCAGTTGCCGGCCGCGTCACAACGACGCTTCGACATCCTCGTGCCGCAGCTTCTCGCGGCCGCCGCGGCGCAGCCCGGACTGTCCGGGGCGCAAGCGGTGTTCGAGCGGCTGCTGGCGCTGCTCGAGGCGGTGGCGCGGCGCAGCGCCTATCTCGCACTCGTGATCGAGCATCCGCCGCTTCTGCCCCGCCTCGCCAACCTGGTGGGCGCGTCGGCCTGGGCCGCGGACTACCTCACCCGCCATCCCGTGCTGCTCGACGAGCTGCTGGACGCGCGCGCGCTCATGGCCGAGCCCGATTGGAGCGCGTGGCGCGGCGAGCTCGCGCGTCTTCTGAGCGTGCGGCCGGACGACGCCGAGCACCAGATGGACGTGCTGCGCCATTTCCGCCACGCGCACACGTTCCGGCTGCTCGCGCAGGACCTCCTGGGGCAGCTCACCGTCGAGCGCCTCGCCGATCACCTGTCGGCACTCGCCGACGTGGTGCTCGACGGCGCCCTGGCGGCGTGCTGGCAGCACCTCGCCGGCGCCGACGCGCCGCCGCCGAGGGTCGCGATCGTCGGTTACGGCAAGCTCGGCGGCAAGGAGCTGGGATACGTGTCGGACCTGGACCTCGTGTTCCTGTTCGACATCGACGCCGACCACCCCGACGCGCACGGCCAGGAGTACGCATACACGCGCCTCGCGCAGCGCCTCAACACGTGGCTCACCAGTACGACCTCCGCCGGGCCGCTGTACGACACCGACCTGCGGCTGCGTCCCGACGGCGCCAAGGGCCTGCTCGCGTCGAGCTTGCGCGGCTTCGTGCGCTACCAGCGCGAGCAGGCGTGGCTGTGGGAGCACCAGGCGCTCACCCGCGCGCGGTTCGTGGCCGGCGACGCCGACGTCGGCGCGGCGTTCGAGGCGGAGCGCTGCGCGATTCTCACGTTGCCGCGCGAGCTGGCGCCGCTGCGCGAAGAGATCGCGGGGATGCGCCGCAAGATGCACGCCGGCCACCCTAACCCCACGCCGCTTTTCGACCTGAAGCACGACCCGGGCGGGATGGTCGACATCGAGTTCACGGTGCAATGCCTCGTGCTCGGCCACGCGCACGCGCATCCGGTGCTCACCGGCAACAAGGGCAACATCGCGCTGCTGCGCATGGCAGGGGAACTCGGTCTCGTGCCGCCCGCGCTCGCGCGCGACGCCGCCGACGCGTACCGCGAGTACCGCAAGCTGCAGCACCAGGTTCGACTCACCGGGGCGGCGCAGGCGCGGGTGGACCCCGCACCGCAGGCCGCGCGCCGGACAGTGGTGGCGGCGCTGTGGAAGCAGGTGTTCGGCGGAGAACGGCTCGCTGCGTCGCCCTAAGCGAGTTCGTCGAATATCCCATCAGCGGCTGCGGTCGTCGCCGCCCGCCGCCCGCGCCGCGGCGACGGCGGACACCCGGTTGTGCACGTCGAGCACGTCGAAGATGGCGGCGACGTGGCTCTTGACCGTGCCCTCGGTCACGCCGAGCCTGCGCGCGATCATCTTGTTGGAAAGACCTTGCGCGAGCAGGTCGAAGACTTCGCGCTGGCGCTCGCTCAAGAGCGCCCGCCGGCGCGCATCGGCGGCCGGGAGCGCAGCGCTTGGCGGGATCTCCTCGGCGGCAGCCGTGTCCTGACGGTCGATCAAGTGCAGGAGTTCGGGAGGCAGGTAGCGGCCGCCGGCGAGCACCAGGCGGATCGCCTGGAGCATGACCTTGGACATCGCGGTCTTCGGAATGAATCCGGCCGCACCCGCGCGCAACACCATGCGTGCGCCCTCCGCCGCGTCCGCGGCCGACAGCACGACCAGCGGCACCGTCGAAAACCGCTGGCGCAGATCAGCGATGGTAGCGCCGCCGTTCATGCCCGGCATGGTGAGGTCGACGATCGCGAGGTCGAGGTCACCGTGGGCCTCGAAGGATGCGCACAACGACGCCACGTCCCACGCTTCGACGAACTCGGCCGCGGCGTCCACCTCGGCGAGCTCGTTGCGAAGGCCGGAACGGATCAGGGCATGATCATCGGCCAGCAGGATCTTCATGCGCGTCGCCCGGTCGCCGCGCGTACCTGCCATGCGAACTGCATGACCAGCGCACGCAGCTTGGACGCGGCCAGTGGCTTGTGCAACAACGTAAGCCCGGCCGCCTTCACGACCTGAATGGTTTCCGGTCGCGTGTCGCCCGAAATGACGATACCGGAAAACGGCGCGTCCGTCAGCGCCGCCAGGCGGCGCAGGACGTCGACGCCGCTTTCGCGCTTCGGCAGCCACAGGTCGCAGAGCGCGAGCACCGGCTGCCCGCGTAGCGCCTCCAGTGCACGCACGGCGGCGTCGCCGTCGGTGACGGTGACCACGGTACATCGCAGCTCCTCGAGGAGGGCGCGGTTGCCGGCCAGCACGAGCGGGTCGTCGTCGACCACGAGCACCGTAAGAGCTGCGCCATGCTCCAAGGTTTCCGCGTCGGCGGGGACCTTGCCGGCGTCGACCGCGGGCGCGGTGTACGCGCGGGGAAGGCGCAGCGAGAACACCGAGCCGCATCCGGGCTGCGAGCGAACCGTCACCTGGGTGCCGAGCAGGCGTGCGATGCGCGCGACGATCGCGAGCCCCAGCCCGAGGCCGCGGCTGCGGTCGCGCGCGGGATTGTCGACCTGGTAGAACTCCTCGAAGATCTCGGCCTGCTTGTCCGCTGCGATGCCAATGCCGCTGTCGCGCACCTCGATCCGCACGAACGCGCCGCGAGGCCGGCACGCGACCAGCACCGTCCCCGCATGCGTATAGCGGATCGCATTGGCAACGAGATTGCCGAGCAGCCGGTGCAGCAACAGCTCGTCGCCGACCACCGCGTGCGGCCCGGGGCGCAGCGCGAGGCGAAGCCCCTTGTCGCGAGCCGCGTCGGCCTGCTCCGCCTCAATCTGGCCGCAAACACGCGCCAGCGGAACGGGTTGGGCGTCCACTTCGATCGTTCCTGAGTCGAGCTTCGCGATGTCGAGCAGGGATTCGAACAGGCGCTCCATCACCGCGACCGCTTGCGCCAAGTCGCGCACCACGGGCTCGAGGCCGGTGCCGCGCGCGCGGCGCTCGAGCGTGGCGCTGAACAAGCCGATCGCGTGCAGGGGTTGCCGCAAGTCGTGGCTCGCCGCGGCCAGGAATCGCGACTTGGCCGTCGTAGCCTGCTCCGCGGCCTCCTTCTGGGCCTTCAACGCGCGGGTCGCGGCGTCGATGCGCCGCTGCAGCGCCTCGGTGTCCGCCTGCAGGCGATCCGCCATGTCGTTGAACCCGGCAGCGAGCGTGCGGAACTCGCCGCCCCCGGGCAGCGGCAGCGGCGCGACCGGCTGCCCGCGGCCGAGCGTCTGCATGGCTTCCGCGAGTTCGCGAACGGGACGCACGACGCTATTGCCGATGAACGCGGCAAGGCCCACGGCGAGCGCAAGGCATGCCGCCCCCAGCACGAGACCGATCATCAGCAACCGTTGCTGTTCGGCGTGTGCCGCGCCGCGCGATATCGCGACCGCGATCTCGCCGAGGGCCGGCGCCGGCACACCCGGCGGATCGCGTACCTCGGGGGTGGGAAGCTGCGTCTGCACGACGGGCTGGCGGAAGCGCAGGACATCCTCGGTGTGCGTCGTTGCCCGTCCGCCGCGCGCGAGCACTTGCCCCGCCGCATCGAAAATCGCGACCTCGATCACGTTGGCTTCCTTCGCCGCGGCGTCCGCCATGTGCTGCAGCGCGACGCGGTCGCCGGCAAACAGCGCGAATTCGGCGCCCGGCGCGAGCTGGCGCGCGAGCGCCACGCCCTGCCGGGCCAGGGCGACGTCGACCTCCACGATCATGGCGTACGTGAAGTAGCTGACGAGCGCCGACAGGATGAGGACACTCGGCGCCAGCGCGACGAACAAGACACGGGCGCGAATGCCCCAGCGCCTCACCGCGCCCTCCTTCCAGCCGGATCGTCCGCGATCCGCTCGCGGTTCGCCAGGGCTTGCGCAAGGGCGCCCTCGTCCTCGATGCGAATGTTGAGCGATCGCGCGACGCTCGCGTTGACCCCGACGGTGAAGTAGCGTGGATACTCGGGCTGCGGCAATGCGCCGTCCCCGGCCAGCAGCCGCCTGGCAATTTCCCCAGCCTGCCGGCCGTACTGCCTCGCCGTCGAATACAGTCCGATGAGAGCACCCGCGCGCACCATGCTTTGCGAGAATCCCATCACGGGAACGCCCGCCGAATAGCTCGTGCGCAGCACGCTGTACGCGGTCGATTCGTTGATGATGGCCGCGTCCGGGACGGCGAGGAACACATCGCTCGCGCGCAGGACATCCTGCATGGCGGCGAAGACCCCGGCGGTGCTCTCGGCGACGACCGCATCCAGCCGCAGCGATCGAGCCCGGGCGAGATCGTGCAGCTCGTTTCGCAACAGCCTCGACGACGGGCCGAGCACGGTCCCCACGCGCGATCGTCCCGGAAGTGCGAGTTGGATGAGATCGAGCTGGCGCGCCAGCGGCTGTCCTGCGTAGACCGCCGAAACCGCGCGTTGGTCCGCAGCCAACTGCGCGAACCGGCTCTGCGGCACGACGAGGCAGAGCACGGGCGGCGGCGCCGGCAGCGATCTTGCGGCGTCGAGCACCGCCGCGGCGGCGGCGACGCCGATGGTCACGACCAGCTCGCGGCGGGCGAGCGCCGCCGCGTCGAGGGTATCGAGGCGCGACCTCGGCACCACCTCCACCGTGAGCCGCCCGTCGCGCAGGCCGGACACCTGCGCGCCCGCCTCCGCGGCCGCCTCGTGATAGAAAGGCGCGTCCTCGCTCACGACGATCAGCATCTGCGCGAAGCCGGCCGATGCCACACCGGCGAGCAGCACGGCGAGCGCCAGCGCGAACCGCGTCGGGCCGCGCGGCCTCACAGCTTCAGCCTGACGGTGAGCCACGCCGTCCGCTGCGCGACGTTGTTCCTGCGGTACTCCGTGTAGGGCGTGTCGAAGACGTTCTGCACGACGAACCCGACTTCGCCGCCGCCGAGCCAGTCGAGCCGGCGTACCAGTCGCAAATTGACACTGCAGAAGCCGGGCTGCGGATCGGCGAGGACACTCGCGCGGTACGCGCTTTGGGCCTGTACCGAGGCGCTGGCGTCCCATGCATCGCCGAAGCGCGTCGATACCAGGAGGTGTCCCGAGTTGCGCGGCGCCGACGTCGAGTAGGTGTCGAAGCGATCCGCGCTGGAGGTCTGCACGTGGGCGCCGCTCAGCCATAGCGTGGTATTGGCGCCCGGGCGCCACACGAGCTGGCCTTCGATGCCCTGCTGGCGGGCGGAATCGCCGTTGATGGCGTTGCGCGGATACGTCGGCGGCGGAAATCCACCCTGCGGCGTGAAGAGACCGATGAGATCGTCGATGGTGTCGTAGAAGGCCTTGACGTCGACCGTCGTGTTGAACGCCGGAAACTCGCCGGCATAGCTCACCTCGGACGAGACGATGCTTTCCGGTTGCAGCTCGACCGAGGACGCGCTTCGCGCTCGCAGGACCGGCCCGATCGGCAGATGGCCCACGCCGCTCTCGATCGCCGTCGGCGTGCGCAGCGCCTTCGCCACGCTGAAGCGCAGCACGTGCTGGGGTGCGAAGCGATAGTTGAGCGCCACCTGCGGCGCGACGTCGGTTCCGGTGATGTCGTTGTGCTCGAGCATCGCGCCCGCGTTCAGCAGAAGTCGGTCCGTGATGCGCCACTCGACATGCCCGAACAAGCGCTGGATGCCGAGCGTCGAGCTCAAGGAGATCGCGGGCACGCGCGCGCGATCCTGGCGCAAGCCGGCGCCCCACACCCAGCGCAGGTCGCGGCCGGTGGTGAACGTCTGCTGAGCTTCGAGGTCGGCGCGGTCGACCGTGCTGCCGTCGTCCCACCGGAAGCGCTCGTTGTTGAATGGCGGCAGCGGATCGGTCAGGTACTGATCCGACAGCTCGAAGCGGTAGTAGTACGCCTGCACGGACAGGCCGTTGTCCGCGTCTTTGCTGCGCTCCCAGCGAGCCAGCGCATAGGCGGTCTGTGTACGCACGGAGCGGGCGGGATCCTCGGGCGGGCGCAAGCCGGCGTCGTTCTTCCCGTTGGTCACGCCCGCCTGCAGCATCAGCGCCGTGGAGGCGTCGATCTGCAAGTCGGCACGCCCCATGACGTAGTCGAGGCTCCGGCTGTCCGGCAAACCGGGAAACCCGTCGTCGGCGCGATGGCCCGCGGCGAGCCGGTACTGGAAGCTATCGACGCCGCTGCCGCCGCGCAGTGTGCCGTCGAGGATGCCGTCGTTGCCGGCGTTGCCGCTTAGGTGCACGCCGCGCACCTGCGTGGCGTGCCTGGTGATGAAGTTGATGGTGGCGGTGAAGGCGCCGATGCCGTGCACCGCGTTGCTCGGACCCCGGATCACCTCGATGCGGTCGATGTCCTCGAGTGCCAACGGGAACTGGCTCCAGTCGATCCCGCCGAGCGTGGCGTTGTTCATCGACCGGCCGTCGATCAGCACCTGCAGGCGGGAGAAGAACTCGCGCCCGAGGCCGTGGTAGTAGACGATCGGCTGCAGGCCCTTGACGTGGGTCACGTAGCTGACGGTGAACCCGGGGACCATGCGGAACAGCTCGGCAACCTCGCGCACGCCGGAGGCGCGGATCATCGGCTGGTCGATGACCGTGATCGCCTGCGGCGTCTCCATCGCGTTCTGGCGCAGGCCGGACGCGGAGACGACCGTAGGGAAATCGAGGAGGTACTCGCGCTCCGACGGCTCCTGGGCGGCGGACGAGCCGGATGCGCCCGCATGGAGCAGTGCGCACAGGAGCGGTGCCCGGATGCGATTGCGCATGGAGCTCCCCGTCGCCGCCGCGCGATGCCCACCGCGGGCGATCGTGCTCCGCCGTCGTCCCGCGCAGCCTGCCGCGATTGAAGGGTCCCGCGAGGCGCTTTGTCAATGGCTTCAGCCGGCCCTGCAACTTTCGGATTAGACCGAACGCCACCGAGCGTGTCGCCCGTTGCCACCGGATGCCGAACGCTTCCGCCGATCGGGCTATGCCGAAAGTAGGAACGGCCAGGATGAGTACGGCGCGTGCGAGTAGCCCGTTCACCGGATTGCCAAGCATCCGGCAAGAACCTAACGTGGCCGCCAGTGGCGTCCTAATCACTCGAATCGCCGGCGTGGAGGCGATCGATGCAGAGGAGGAGCGCGATGAGCACGCTTGCACCACGGATTCGGCACGCCATCGTTGCGTTCGGCTGCGCCGCCGCCCTACTTGCCGCGCCGGGCATCGACGCCCAGAGTGGGCGCTGGGTCGCGACCGGCTCGCTCAACGTCCCGCGATACGACCACGCCGCCACGCTGCTGGCCGACGGCAGCGTCCTTGTCGTCGGCGGACGCAACCGGCCCACCGATGGGAACGCACTTGCGGGTGCCGAACGCTATGACCCGGTGACCGGCATGTGGCGGGTCGTCGCGTCACCCTCGTTCGCGCGAGACCGGCCGACGGCTACTTTGCTTCTCGACGGGAAGGTATTGGTGGTCGGTGGGAGGGATCGTCCCGAGATCTACGACCCGGTCACCGACACCTGGAGCATCGCCGCCGGCACCGCGGTAGCTCCGTTCGGCCACACCGCGACGCGGCTTGCCAACGGCAAAGTGCTCGTCTTCAGGGACACGATCGACTTCAGCGTACCGTTCACCCCGGAGATTTACGATCCCGCCACGGGGCAATGGACGGCCGCCGGCAATCCGAGGTCGGGCCGCTATGGACATACGGCCACCTTGCTCGTCGACGGGACGGTGCTGGTGGCGGGCGGTATTTCGAATGACTACGGGTACTACGAGTTACCCGAGCCGCAGATGGCCGAGATCTACGACCCTGCCACCAATGGGTGGCGCGAAGTGGGAAATCCGATACGCATCTACAACCATACTGCGACGCTCCTTCGCAACGGCGAGGTCCTCATCGCCGGCGGCTTTGCCAATGTCGTGGATTCCCAGGCGACGCTAGTCTTCGACCGGACGTCCGGCCTCTGGAGGCCCGTCGGCCGTCTCCATGCACCGCGCCTTGGCCATACCGCGACACTCCTGACCAGCGACAAAGTACTCATTGCCGGAAGCGCTGCCCTTCGGGGCACGGCGGTGAACACTGCCGTCGAAACGTACGACCCGGGCAACGAGCAGTTCACGAGCACGAGCCCGCTAGGCATCGGCCGGCAGTCCCACACGGCGACGCCGCTCGCGAACGGGAACGTGCTGGTCGCCGGGGGGATGGCACACGCAGGCGACGAGTTTGCCGTAAGAGGGACGGCCGAGCTCTTTGTCCCCGGGTTTGACATCGTCGCCGGCCTGAGCGGCGCCTGGTACGACCCCGCACAGAGCGGGCACGGGCTCTTCATCGAGGTCCTTCGCGACACCGATTGCGACCACGGCACCGTCAGCTTCAATTCGAAGGGTTACGGGGTCGGAAGCATGAGCCTGACGCGCCTGACGCAGCCGCTGGGATTGCGTTGTCCATGAGCGTGAGCGTCCCCCCTGTCGATGCCATCCGAGATGCCTTATAGGAGGCCCCGATGAAGCTACCCCTGCTGCTGATGTTGCTGCCGCTCGCGACGCTTCACGCGCAAGCCTCGCCGGACGATCTCGACCCGAGCTTCGGCACGGGCGGACAACGCTTCCTCCAGGTGCAGGACGATTGCGACTACTACTACGGCTGTTACGCCGGCGGCATTAACCTCCTGCTGCTTCCGAACGGCGACATCGCGGTCACCGGCCCATCGCTCATGCGCGTCAGCGCCAATGCGGAGCGAACCGAAACGTTCGACCTTGCGGTCGCTTGCGGAACGATGCCAGGCAAGCAGTGTCCGATCTCTCCCACGGCGCCGGCTCTGCAAGCGGACGGCAAGATCGTCATCCCCTTCACGATGGGGCCGACGATGGGGGACCCGACCCGGATCGGCGTCGTGCGCCTGCAGGCCGACTTCAGCCCGGACCTCGCCTTCGGCATCGCGGGCACCGCCTCTCTTTCGACCATTTTTCGCTACTCGACGCACCGTCCGCTCGGCCTCGCCGTCCAGGCCGATGGCGGCCTGCTCGTCGTGGGCAGCTCGAACCGGGACCTGGTGCTGACGCGGTTTCTCGCCGCGGGTGAGCCCGATCGCACGTTCGGCGAGGGCGGTCTCCTGCGCGTCGATCACGTCGACCCCGTGGCCTTCGTTCAAACGTCGACCGGCAAGCTGGTGGTCGCAAGCCCGCAAGCGCTCATGCGCCTGTTGCCGAACGGGCAAGTCGACGACGCGTTCGACGCGCGCGACGCCCTGCTGGGCGCACCCCTGTTCAGCGCGCTGGCGCTCGCCGCGCAAGCCGACGGCAAGATCGTCGTCGCCGGCCTGCTCTATAGAAGCGGAGAGGTCTTTAGCGCAACGATCGCATTGATGCGGCTCGATGCGCAGGGACGGCGCGACGACGCCTTCGGTACCGGCGGCATGGTCGTGTTGCCGCTCGAGGGCGATCGGGCGTTCACCGGGATCGGCTTGGCCATGGCACTCGACTCGCGGGCTCGTATCGTCGTTTCCGCGACCGTCATGCCGATCAACCCCATGGTTTGGCGCGGGTCTCGCATCGCCGTGGCCCGACTCCTCCCGGACGGCGTCGCCGATACCTTCTTCGCGGGCGGCGGGCTCGCGACGCTGCAAACTCCCGACGCCTTGGCCAATGAGGCGATGGCGATCACGCCAGCGGATGCGATCCTGATCGGCGCCACCGACGGATTCCCTGGACCGCCTGTCCACGGGCCGGCGCTGCTTCGCCTTCACGGCGGCGAAGGATCCGTCAACCGGCCCGTTCGCGAAGAGCGCGCCGTCGAGTTCTATCACGCTGTCTTCGGCCACTACGTCATTGCCGCCACGCAACGCGAGATTGCGACACTCGACGATCCCCTGTACGACCCCTCGAAGGCGTGGCGGCGCACGGGCGGGGCGTTCCGTGTGTGGAGCGGCGAGGCACCCGAGCTTAGCGCGGTCTGCCGCTTCTTCAGCGGCCAATCGTTTGCGCCGAAGAGCTCGCACTTTTTCACGCCGTACGCGCAGGAATGCGCCTCGCTGCGGGCGGGCTCCACTTGGACGTTCGAAGGGGAGCCCTTCCGGTTACGCCTGCCGGCCGCCGCGCCGGCCGGGCTTGGGTGCCCGGCAGGCAGCGCTGCGCTCTACCGGGCCTACAACAACGGCCTCGGCGGGGCTCCCAATCACCGCTATACCGACGATCCGGCCGTTCTCGCGAGCATGCTGGCGCAGGGCTGGGCATTCGAAGGCGATGCAGAAACCAGAGTGTTCGCCTGCATCCCGCTGCCGTAGCGCCCTTGCATGCGGCCCGCCCGGCTCCTGGCCCGCGCCGCCGACGGCCTCATCGGCGCCACGTTGCTGTCGGCGGCCTTGCTGCTGGCGGGCTGCGGCGGCGGTGGCGACCCTCCACCGGCCATCGTCGCGACAGTAGTGGACGACCACGGGCCGATCTTCCGGCGCCTGCAGGTCACGCTCTCGGAGCCCGGCGAGGTCGACGTCGAGTACGCCGCCGCCGGCGGCGAGCCGCTGCGCGTGGCGAGCGTCGCGCAAGCCACCTTGCACGTGCTCGTCCTGCCGCGCCTGCGCGAGCGGCAGACCTACACGTTTCGCGTGCGCGCCCGCGCCGCGCCGGGCGCCGCGGAGTCGACGGCCGAAGGCGGCTTCGCCACCGGCGACTTGCCCGAGGACGTCCGCGCGATCGGCTTCGCGCCGTCGGGTGTCGCGAGCGCCCCGCTGCTCTTCCTTTCGCTGCGCTCGACCTTCACCGGCGGACTTATCGTCGACGCGCAGGGCCGCGTGGTCTGGTACGCCCGCACGCCGAACCCGCCGCTGGGTGCGGCGCGGCGCGCCAACGGCCATTGGGTTATCCTCTTCGGCGGTGGCTCCGGCGCCGGCCTGATCGAGTTCTCCGCGCTCGGCGAGGTGGTGCATCGGCTCGATGCCGCAGCACTACCCGCCGGCCAGCGCATCCATCACAGCGTGACCGCCACCCCGCGGGACACGCTGCTGTTCCTGGCCTTCGATCCGCGCGAGGTCGACGGCCAAGTACGCAACGGCGAGGCGCTGTGGGAGTGGGATCCCGCGACCGGCGCGCTCGACAAGCGCTGGAGCGCGTTCGACTTCATCGATCCGCGCGTCGAGTCGGGCGCGCGCTCGGAGCCGCAGGATTGGCTGCATGCCAACTCGGTGTCGATCGGTCCGCGCGGCAACGTCGTGGTCTCGCTGCATTTCCTCGACCAGTTGATCTCGCTTACGAGCGACTTCGGCGCCATCGAGTGGCGGCTGGGTGGGGCGCGCAGCACCTTCGCCGTCGATCCGGCGCAGGCGAGCTCGGGGCAACACTCGGCGTTCGAAGTGGCGACCCACCGCGTGCTGATGTTCGACAACGGTGTCGCCCGCGCCGACGGGTCGAGGTTCTCGCGCGCGATCGAGCTCGCGCTCGACCCGGGCAGCGGCGGTGTGGCCACGGCCTGGGAGTACCGGCCCGACCCGGCGATCTGGGCGCCGGTTTTCGGCTCGGTGCGGCGTTTGCCCAACGGCCACAGCGTGGTCGCCTTCGGCGCGCCGCCGGGTCAGATGGGCGCCACCGGACCGGTGGTGTTGCACGAGGTGTCGCCGTCCGGCCAGTGGCTGTGGAGTCTCCTGCTCGACCTACCGCCCGGCGGCGGCATCTTTCAGGCCGACCCGATCGCATCGGTCGCCGGCGAGGCCATCAGCACCACCGAATGACCGCGCCGCGATGAAATTTTCGGCGAGAAGCTTCCGTGATGCGGTCCTGGCGCTCGCGTGCGGCGCGTCCTTGCTGGCCGCGGCGGACGGCGCCTGCCAACCCACCAATCCTGCGGGCAATCCTTTTCGCTTCACCGCGCTGTACTCCGACCAGGCGGGTGTGTACCAGTACATCCTGCTGCAGCGCCTGACTCCGGGCCAAGGCAGCCTTGCCGGGCTGACGCTCACCGTCACTTCGCGCACCGGCGTGGTGAAGCAGTTGACGATCCCGAACGACGCGGCTGGCCTTTCGCTTCACTCGATCTGCGTTGCAACGCAGAGTGTCTCCCCGATCGTCGACATCCTGATGCCCGACCGCTTCCTGCCGACCGGCGGCGGAACGATCACGCTCGGCGACGTGGACGAGTGGACGTTCGGCCCGTTGCCGACGGACGGGCATTCGGCCCGTTACCGATCCACCGGAGGCGACGGCGGCTTGGCGCTCCTCGAGTGCTCGCGCCTGACGGCCGTGCTGGAAGTTCCGGTCGTCTCGGTCATCGAGTACTGGAACCCCGCGCTCGATCACTACTTCATCAGCGGGTCGCAGCCCGACCTCGATGCGCTCGACTCCGGCCGCTTCACGGGTTGGCAGCGAACCGGACATTCGTTTCCAGCGTGGGTGACGCGAACGGCCGGGGAGTTTGGCGGGTTCGTGGCTCCGCCCAACCTCCAGGACGTGTGCCGCATCTACATGCCGCCGGCCATCGGCGACTCCCATTTTTATTCGGCGTCGGCCGGCGAATGTGCGCAATCGCTGGCCAACGAGCCGAGATACGTCCTCGAAACCCAGGCCGCGTTTCTCGCAACCCTGCCCGACCGGGAGACCGGCGCCTGCCCGCCCGGACAGATACCGGTGTTCAGGCTCTGGAACCAGCGCGCGGACTCCAACCATCGCTACGCCACGTCACGCTTCGTGCGCAGCCAGATGCTCGAGGCTGGCTTCATGTCGGAAGGCTACGGCCCAGACGGGGTGGCATTTTGCGCCGGCGGCAGCCCTCTCGCGCCGCAGATAGGAGGCACCCCATGACCAAGGAGACAACTATGTCCATGCACCTTTGTCGCAACCTCCTGCTGGGTGCGATCGCCTGTGCAGCAAGCATCTGCGGAGCCGATGCGCAGACCACCTTTCGCATCAAGTCGCTGTACTCCAATCTCGACGGGGCCGTGCAGTACATCGTTCTCGCCGAAACCGCGGGCTTGAACGGCCAGCACCGCTTCGCGGGGCTGAAGCTCGCGGTTACGCGCAACGGCGTCACGCGGGAATACACGTTCGCGCACGACTTGCCGAGCGAGAACACGGCGAACGCTTCCCTCGTGGTCGCTACCGCCCCGCTGCCATTCGAGATTGAGGGTACCGTCAATCTCGCGTATGCGTGCTGTGTGGAGCCGGACTACCGGCTGCCGGTGCGCTTCCTGCCTGTCGACGGCGCAACCGTCGAGTTCGCCGGCGTGGATCGGGTGACCTATTCCGCGTTGCCCTTCGACGGCGCAAAGGCGGTAGAGCGCGACGGGACCATCGTGCGCGCCGAGCTGCCGACCTCGGCCTGCCCGCCGGGGGTGTCAAGCTCCTGCCAGGCCGGCGCGCGCCTTTACGTCACGTCGTTCACCGCAACGGCGGTGGAGTACTACAACGCCGACCGGGATCACTACTTCATCACCGCGCTCGCGACCGAGATCGATGCGCTCGACACGGCGCGCACCGCGGGCTGGCGGCGCACGGGGGTGACCTTTACCGTGGGCTCCAGGCCGTTCGCCATGCTCAACTGGAGTCAATGGGACAAGCCACCCCCCGAGCCGTTTCCGATGCAAGCGGTGTGCAGGTTTTACCTGCCGCCGGAAGTCGGCGACTCGCACTTCTTCTCCGCCTCGGAAAAGGAATGCGCGGAGGTTCGAGAGCGCCGCCCGCAGTTCGTCTTCGAAACCGAGGCGGCGTTCTACGCGCTGCTGCCCGACGCCACGGGGCAATGCCCCCGGGGTGAGGGCTTCATCCTGTACCCGGTGTTTCGCCTGTTCAATATGCGCGTCGACGTGAATCACCGGTACCTCGTCAACTTGTTCATCCGCAACGCGATGATCGAACAGGGCTGGCTTCCCGAAGGATACGGCCCCGCGGGTGTGGCGTTCTGCACCCCCTGATCAGGGGCGCTGCAAGGAGACCGCCATGTTCTTGGCCCGATGCTGCAACTTTGCTCTTGCCGCCATCGCCGGTGTCGCTGCCACGGCGGCCGCGGATCCTCCCACGTTCCGGATCACGTCGCCGTACTCGAGCCTGGACGGCGCGGTGCAATACGTGGACGTGTTCCGGAATACTCCGCTCGACAGGCGGCGGGAAAGCGATAACGATTTCCCGACCAGCGTACGCACCATGACCCGTGCACGCCGTGTCGGGATTTATCCCGGTTCATCGGCGTTGGAGCCAGCGAGCCGACCACGATCAGGGCGCGGGAACGGAAGTCGTAGGGAAGTCGAGAAAGGAGAACGCCAGATGAACCTCATCCGACTACGCAACACCGTATGCCTCCTGCTCCTCGCCGCGACGACACTGCTCGGCGCATCGCGCGCGCACGCCGACGCCGTCACCGATGCCAACGCGAAAGCCGCGGAGATCGCGTCCAGGATGCCGGGTCCGCCCCCAGCGGTCCGGGGCATGGCGATCGTGCAGGTCGCAGTCTTCGAGGCCGTCGCTGCGATCACCGGCCGCTACCCGCCGTTGCGCGTGAAGGTGACCGCGGCCCCGGGAGCCTCGGTGGACGCCGCCGTGGCCGCGGCCACGCGGACGGCACTGCTGAAGCTCGTGCCCACACAGCAGGCCGCCATCGAGGCGGACTACCAGGCGGCGCTGAAGGCGCTGCCCGACGGACACGCGAAGGCCGATGGCATCGCCATCGGCGAGCAGGCGGCGGCGGCCGTGCTCGCTTCGTGCGCCGACGATGGCTCGGTCGCTGCGAACACGTACCGACCCCACACCGCTCCCGGCGCTTACGTGCCCACGGTCTTCCCGGCGGTGCCGCACTGGGGCAAGCGCAAGCCCTGGGTCATGACCAGCGGCGACCAGTTCCGACCCGGACCTCCGCCGAGTCTCGATAGCGACGTCTGGAAGCGCGACCTCGAGGAGATCAAGACGCTCGGCGGCACGGCCAGCACGCGGCGCTCGCCAGAGCAAACCGCCATCGCCCAGTTCTGGGAAGCGACCCAGCCCACGGTGTACTGGCCGCTGGCGCGATCGGTCGCGACTGTGCCCGGGCGCGACGTCACCGACAACGCGCGCCTGCTGGCGCTGGCCGGCATGGCAATGGACGACGCGCTGATCGCCGTGTTCGACGCCAAGTACGCGTACAACTTCTGGCGACCGGTCACGGCCATCCGCAACGCCGACGGCGACATGCGCGATCCCGGATGGATGCCGTTCATCGGCACGCCGATGCACCCGGAGTATCCCTGCGCCCATTGCATCGTGTCCGCATCGCTCGGCAGCGTGCTCGCCGCCGAGATCGGCGCCGGCCCTGCGCCGAAGCTGAGCTCGGCCAGCTACACCGCGGGCGGGGCCGTGCGCACGTGGACGAGCGTCGACGACTTCGTGCAAGAGGTGGCCGTGGCCCGCATCTATGACGGCGTCCACTACCGCTTCTCGACCGAGGTCGGCACCGCGATGGGCAAGCAAGTCGGCGAGCTCGCGGCGAAGCGGATCCCCAAGGCGGCCCGCTGAGGGACGTACCGCGTCAACGCCCACGGGAATCAGGCCTCTTCTAGAGAGGCGGACTCCGGGGACCTTCGCTTCGATATCGGCGCCGGCCCGCTCGTAGCCAACTACGGTCGCCGATGGCGTAGCTCACCGGGCACGCGCATCCATCGCGTCGGGCAATGCGTCCTTGTCCGCGAGATCGACGCGCGCACCCATCGGCTTCGCGATCCAGACGAACGGTGCCGCAGTTTCGCCGGCCCCGGCTCTGGCTTTTGCCAGCGACCGCGATACGAGCTCGGACACGAGCTTGCCGAGCGATTTTCGCTCCCGCCTTTGCATCTTATTGAGCTCCTTCAGGACCGGGTCGTTGATGTCGAGCGTGGTTCTCATGATGCTCGATCCCAAGAAAAATAGCATCAGATGTCATTTGATCCAACCCAAGATCGGCCGTCCGGCAACCGGTATCCCGCCTTGCGGATCTCGCCGCCTGCCAGCCGCCGCATCACCGCCCGCCACGCCGCTTCCGCGGCCGCGCCTTCCGCCGCGAACGCTTGCGCGAACTGCGCCCGCTGCAGCGCGGATAACCGCCCTTCCAGCTTGCGGCCTTCCGGCGTGAGCGACAGGTGCTTGACCCGCGCGTCGTCCGGGGCGCGCGCGTAGGTGATGAGCTTTTGCGCGTAAAGGTCGCGCAGCGGGCCGTTCAAGGCCTGCTTGGAGATGCCGAGCGTACGCAGGAGCTGGCTTACCGACGGCGCGGGCAGGCGGACGACGAAGTGCAGGATGCGATGGTGCACCCGCGACAGCCCGCGCTTTTCGAGCAGCGCGTCGGGGCGCGCGGTCATCGCCCGAAAGGCGAAGTGGGTAAGCTCGACGGCGGCGTCGAGCGCAAGGCGGCGGTCCACGTCGCGCATGTTGACAAATCGCAAATAGGTCAATATTGTTGACCTATTGTGCCCGGCCCGGCGGCGCCGGGCAAGCGCCGAGGAGCCACCCGCCCCGGATCGGCTAGAATTGCCGCCTTACCCGAAGGCAAGGAGTGACCCGCCATGTCGATGGCCGACCGCGACGGATGGATCTGGTACGACGGCAAGCTGGTGCCGTGGCGCGACGCCACCACCCACGTCCTTACCCATACCCTGCACTACGGCATGGGCGTGTTCGAGGGCGTGCGCTGCTACAAGACCGTCGACGGACCTGCCATCTTCCGCCTGCGCGACCACACCAACCGGCTGTTCAACTCGGCGCACATCTACGGCATGAAGATCCCGTTCACGAAGGACGAGATCGACGCCGCGCAGTTGGCGTGCGTGCGCGAGAACAAGCTCGAGTCGTGCTATATCCGGCCGATCGCCTTCTACGGCTCGCAGGCGCTGGGTGTCGCGGCGAAGTCGAACCCGGTGCTGGTGG
>JADLEZ010000008.1 GCA_020845855.1 Burkholderiales bacterium | reverse complement strand
TCCTCGAGGGTCAAGCCCAGCGCCTTGCCGACTTCGCGCGTGGAGACGTCGTAGGCGTGCGCGGTGCCTTCGAGCGCGCAGCCCGGGTAATACGCCACCTTGCGGTAGCGCTCTTTGCGGTCGTCGCTCATCGCCTTCGCTCCGTCATTGCCGCGGCGCATCGAGGTCGAGCGCCTTGCGATGCGCGGCTTCTCGCTCGTGCACGTAGTCGGTGAGCGCTGCGCGCGCCTTCGCCCAGCGCCGCGTGCGCGGCCGCAGGAGCGTGGCCTTCCCCATGGCGAACGCGAGCTTCAACGGCAGCCGGCGCGCCACGCGCCGCGCCATCTCGACCAGCCAGTCCTGCCGCAGCGCCTGCCCGGTGCGCGCGAAGAAGCGCCGCAGGATGCGGCCCTCCTCGATGCGCCCGGTCTCGATCACCTGCTCGGTGAACTCGCGGTCGAACAGCGTGGAGGGCGACGGCGGCGTGTGCCCCTTCAACTCCAGCCAGTGCGCGGTGGCCTTCATGACACCTTCGGGAAACACGTCGCGTGGACAGGCGTAGGTGCACTTGTTGCACGACACGCACTGCCAGATGATCTCCTTGTCGCGCAAAAGCTCCGACTCCATGCCCATGCGGATGAGATAGATCCAGAAGCGCGGGTTGAAGTCGGGGTTGAGCGCGTTCACCGTGCAGGAGTTGGTGCAGGAGCCGCATTGCCAGCAGCGATGGATGTACTCGCCGCCCGGGAGTGCGGCGATTTCCTCCTGCAGCCGCTCGTTGTAGTCGGTGACCACCCGCGGCTCGATGAACGTGCTCCAGTGCCCCGAGACGTCGATGCCGTCGAGCACCAGGCGCTCGTGCTTGCGCACGTTTTCGGGGCGGATCAGGGACTGCTCGTGGATCGCCATGGGTCTTCCGTCAACCGGGCAGGCGCCGTTCGTCGAGGACGAAGGCGGTGCCGTCGCTCACCTTGAGCCGGGTGCGGCCGTCGGGCGCGATCCCGTCGAGGCCGAGCATGCGCTGCACGTGCAGCATCGGGTCCTCGTGGCTCGAGAAATCGGCGCGCAGGTAGCTGCCGCCCTGCTCCGCCACGTAGGTCGCGTACACCTGCGCGAGCAGGAGGTCGACGTAGATCGTCACGTCGCGGTACACGCCGTTGGCGGTGAGCCAGCCGGCGAGCTCCTCGCGCAGCACCACGAACGTGTCGTAGCCGTCGGGGACGTCGATCGTCCGGTGGTCGACGTCCTCGCCGTGCCAGATCTCGCGCAGCACGCCGGTGTTGCACTGCGCGTCCCAGACCCAGCGCGTCATCGGCGGGTAGCGCTCGGGATCGACGTTGTGCAGGATCTCGGCGGCCAAGTCGCGCACGAAGCGATGCTCGCGGTCGCCGGGAAAGACGGCGCAGAACGCGGCGATGCGCGCGTCGGCGTCGTCGGTGCGCGTCGCGCCGTCGAGCAAGTCTGCGATGTGCGCGCGAAGCCGCGGGAACGCCTCGGGCTCCAAGTAGCGTGACGCGCGCCGGCGCACGGTGGCCATGCAGGCGCACAGGCGCCGCACCTGCGCGAGATCCGCCCGGTCCGCGCGCCCTTCACCCAGGATCTCGCGGAAGGCTGCGAACTTGCGCGCCATCGCCTCGACGTAGCGCTCGATGCCACCGCGCTCGTCGCTGCGCACGACGAGCGACTCCAGCGCCACGGCGAGCTTCGGCCCCGACAGCTCGAGGGACGGCCGCACGGCGGGCAGCGCGGCAGCAGTCATGCCCTGGGTCGCCTCACGCGACCGCTGGCGCCGGCGCGCGATTGACCAGCGCGAGCGCCGCCATCGCCGCGGCGTTGCCTTGCGCGATGGAGTCGTCGATGGTCTCGGGGCCGGTTGCCGCGCCGGCGACGAACACGCCCGGCCGCGACGTCGCCCCTGCCGTGCCGTAGGCGTTCGCCTTGCCGATGTAGCCGTGCGCTTCGAGGTCGACGCCGAACGCCTTCGCGATGTGCGGGTTGTCCACGTTCGGGTCCATGCCGATCGCGTGCACGACCATGTCGAACGGAATGGTGATCGGCCGCTTGACCAGCGTGTCCTCGCCCTTGACGATGAGCTTCGGGCCGTCGGACGTGACCTCGGCGATACGCGCCTTGATGTACTTGACCTTGTACTCCTCCTGGCTTTGCCAGTAGTACTTGGTCTCGAGCAGGCCGTAAGTGCGGATGTCCATGTAGTAGATGTACACGTGGCAGTCCGGCAGCTCCTCGCGGATCTCCATCGCGATGTTGCAAGAGACCGTGCAGCAGATCTTGGAGCACCATTCGCGGCCGATCTGCCGATCGCGCGAGCCCACGCACAGCAGGATCGCCACCCGCTCGGGCTTGCGCCCGTCGGAGGGACAGCGCACGCCGCGTCCCGACGAGATCATCTGCTCCACCTGGGTGGTGGTGACCACGTCGGGATAGGTGCCGAAGCCCCACTCGGGCTTGTTGATGGAGTCGAAATGGGTGAAGCCAGTGGCCAGGATCGCCGCTCCCGCGTCGGCTGTGCTGCCGTCGGAGAAGGCTGCGCGGAACGCGCCCGCTTCGCCGTCGAGACGCTGCACGGTGCAGCCACGCTTCACGGTCACCAGCGGATGCGACTCGACCCGCGCCACCATGCCGCCGATGGCGTCCTTCGCCCACTCGCCGGAGGGCACGAGCTTGGCGTAGCCCGAGATGATCGGCGCGCCGCCCAGGCGCTCTTCCTTTTCGACCAGCGTGACGCGCACGCCGACCGACGCGAGCGCGTACGCGGCGGCGAGGCCGGCGGGCCCGGCGCCGGCGACCAGAACCGGATGGGTCATCTGCCTTCTCTCCGCCTAGGCGCTGCGCGCGATCGGAATGTAACCGGGGCCCGAGGTGATCATGCGCCGCGGGTCGTACAGGTTCTCCTGGCGGCCCTCCTTCACCTCGTCTAAGTAAGCGACGAACTCCGCCTTCTTCGCCTGCCAGTCGATGCCGAGCTTCTCCATCAGCTTCTCGGTGGTCGACGCGTGCCAGTGCGACTGCACGATCTTGTACGGATGCGCGCCGCACACCAGTGCCGCGAACTGGCAGTCGGCGAGCACCGGCACGTCGACCTCCTTGCCGGCTGCCTTGCCGATCCACTGGTTCTTGTCCAGCGTGGTGATGCAGCCGGTGTCGTGGCCGATCATCACGTCGGCGTGCGCTTCGTCCTGCACCACGCGCATCTTGCGGTCGATCGCG
>JADLEZ010000007.1 GCA_020845855.1 Burkholderiales bacterium | reverse complement strand
GCGGCATGACGGTGGTGAACGTCGACGTCGAGCAGTTCCGCAAGCCCGTGGTCGCCGCCGTCGTGCCCAAGTTCGAGAGCCGGTGGGGCAAGGGGACGTACGAGAAGCTGCACGCGATCAAGTGACGCGAGCGCGGGGGTGCGCAAGCTCCTCGCCCTCGGCGAGCGCCTGATCGACGCGGCCGCGATCGCCGCGTTCTGCGGCATCTTCCTGTGCGTGATCGCGCAGGTGGTGCTGCGCTACGTCTTCAACAACCCGCTGACGTGGAGCGAGGAGCTCGCGCGGTACCTCTTCATCTGGTGCGCGTTCCTGGGATGGCTCGTCGCGACGCGGCGCGGGAGCCACCTCGCGATGACGTTCGTGGTCGAGCGCCTGCCGCGTCCCGCGCAGGCGGCGCTTGCCGTGCTCACCCAGCTCGCCACCCTCCTCTTCGCGTGGCTGCTGGGCTCGCGCGGCTTCCTGCTGGTGCGCAACAACTGGGACGTCGAGAACGTGGCGGTGCCGTTCAACCTCGGCGTGGTCTATCTCATCGAGCCGATTGCCGCGGCGGTGATCGCCCTCTACGCGCTGGCGGCGCTCGGCGAGCTGCTGCGCGGCGCGGCATCGAGGGCGCACCCGTGACCACCCTCATGCTGTCGATCCTCGCGGTCTGGTTCGTCGCGATCTTCTTCGGGCCACCGCTGTGGCTCGCGATGGCGCTCGCCGGCTGGGCCTTCCTCGCCTTCGCCGGAGTATCCGATTTGGCGCTCGCGCAGCGCATCGCGAAGACCGCCGACTCGTTCCCGCTGCTCGCCGCGCCGCTGTTCATCCTGATGGGCAATATCATGAACTCGGCGGGGATCACCAAGCGGATCTTCGCCTTCGCCACCGTGTGCGTGGGCTGGATGCGCGGCGGCCTGTGCCACGCCAACATCGTCGCGAGTGTGTTCTTCGCCGGCACGTCGGGCTCGGCGGTGGCCGACGCCGGGGGGTTGGGCACGCTCGAGATCAAGGCGATGACCGACGAAGGCTATTCGCCCGACATCGCCGCGGCGCTGACCGCCTCGTCGGCGACCATCGGGCCCATCATCCCGCCGTCGCTGCCGATGATCATCTACGGGGTGTCGGCGGAAACTTCGATCGGCGGGCTGTTCCTCGCCGGCGTGATCCCGGGCCTCCTCATGGCCGGGGCGCTGATGGCGATGGTGCGCGCGATCGCCGTGAAGCTCGACTTGCCGCGGCACCCTTTCCCCGGCCTCACCGACCTGTGGCGGGCGTTCCGCGACGCGTTCTGGGCGCTGATGACCCCGGTGATCCTGTTTCTGGGTCTCTTCGGCGGCGTGTTCACGCCCACCGAAGCGGCGGCCATCGCGGTCGCGTATGCGCTCGTGCTCGGGCTCGTCATCTACCGCGAGTTCAAGGTGTCCGACTTGCCGAAGATCATCCTGGATACGGTGGAGACGACCGGTGTGGTGATGGCGCTGGTGATGGCGGCGTCGCTGCTCGCCTACTGCCTCGCGCTGTCGCAGGTGCCGCAAACCGCCGGCGCGTGGCTCACCGCGTTCGCCCACAGCCCGCTCGTGTTCCTGCTCGTGGTCAACGTCATCCTCCTCGTCGTCGGCTGCTTCATGGAGGCGCTCGCGGCGATGCTGATCCTGATTCCGATCCTGTGCCCGGTGGCGGTGAAGCTCGGCATCGACCCGGTTCACTTCGGGCTCATCTTCGTGCTGAACCTCATGATCGGCACCATCACGCCGCCGGTGGGCGTGGTGCTGTACGTCACGGCCAAGGTCGCGAACATCTCGTTCGAGCGGGTCACGCGCGCGACGATGCCATTCCTGGTGCCGTTGCTGGTCGTGCTGGCGATGGTCACCTTGTGGCCGCCGCTTTCGACCTGGCTGCCTAACGCGGTGCTCGGCAAGTAGAGCGCGATGCCGACCTCCGCCGCGCGCCACGCTCCGCCGCGCCAGCTGCGCTGGCAGGCGTACGACCGCTTCCAGCAGCAGCTCCTGACCGCCAAGATCCGTCCCGGGCAGTTCGTGTCGCAGCGCGAACTGGCCGCGCTCACCGGCCTGCCGCTGGGCGCGATCCGCGAGGTGATCCCGCGCCTGGAAGCGGAGGGCCTCCTCGTCACCGTCCCGCAGCGCGGCCTGCAGATCGCCAACGTCGACGTGAAGCTCGTGCGCAACGCCTTCCAGCTCCGCCTTGCCCTGGAGCGGGAAGCGACCGCGCAGTTCGCGCAAACCGCGACCGCCGCGCAGCTCGACGCGATCGAGGCTGCGCACCGCGACATCGTCAGGCGCGCGGCGCGCGCGGTGACGCCGGCGCTGATCGATGCCGCGCAGGCGGTGGACTGGGGGCTGCACGACGCCATGATCGACGCGCTCGGCAACGAGATCATCGCCTCGATCTACCGGGTGAACAGCCTGCGCATCCGCCTCATCCGGCTCGACCGCGTAACGCTTAGCCCCGACTCGCTGCAGCCGGCCATGGACGAGCACCTCGCCCTGCTCGCGGCGCTGCGTACGCGCGATCCCGCGCGCGCGGTCGCGGCGATGGAAGCCCACCTCACCCACGCGCGCAACCGCGCGCTCGGCATCTAGGAAGAAGGACTCATGAACGGACACCCTCCCCGCCTCATCCAGGGCCTGTGGTGCGCGACGCTGACGCCGGTTACCGAGCGCGGCGCGATCGACCACCGGCGCTTTGCCGCCCATGCGCACCACCTCTTCGCGCAAGGAGTCGACGGCATCGCGCCGTTCGGCACCACCGGCGAAGGCCAGTCGTTCTCGGTTGCCGAGCGGCGCGAGGGCCTCGACGCGCTGCTCGCGGCCGGCGTCCCCGCCGCGCGTATCGTGGTGGGTACCGGATGCGCGTCGTTGGCCGAGACGATCGAGCTTACCCGCCACGCGGTCGGCGCCGGCTGTACCGGATGCCTCGTGCTGCCGCCGTTCTTCTGGAAGGAGCCGGCCGACGACGGCCTTTTCGCGTGGTACGCGCGGCTCGTCGAAGGGGTCGCGGACGCGCGGCTGCGCATCGTCCTGTACCACCTGCCCCAGGTCTCCGCGGTTCCGCTGTCGGTGGACTTCGTCGCGCGGCTCGCCGCCGCGTTTCCCGGCATCGTCGCCGGCATCAAGGACAGCGAGGGCAAGTGGGAGCACACCCAGGCGCTGCTCACCCGCGTGCCTCAGCTCACGGTCGTGATCGGCCACGAGCCCGACCTGCCCAGGCTCATGCGTGCGGGCGGCGCCGGCACCATCTGCGGGGTGGCGAACGTCTATCCGGGGCTCGTCCGCGCGCTCCTGTCGCCCGGCGTCGCCGCGTCCGACGAGGCGCGCATCGCGAAGTTCATCGAGATCCTGTTCTCGGTGCCGTTCCTCGCCGGGTTCAAGTGCATGCTCGCGGACCGCAGCGGCGACGACGGCTGGCGCAACCTGCGGCCACCGCTCCTGCCGCTGACCGCGGACCAGCAGCGCAAGCTGCGCGAGTTGCTCGTGCAAGGCGGATTTCCGCGATGACGGCCCTCACGCAAGGCGTTTGACAACATTCATCGAGTCGCGCGCAGTATCATGCGCGGCAGCCCGCCGACGTTACCGACGGCGTACCTTCAAAGGAGGAAACCACCGTGGCCCATCACCCATCTGACACGCAACGCCGGCGCCTCGTGCAGGCCGGCCTTTCCGCCGCTGCCTTGGGCGCCCTGCCCGGCGCGGGCCAGCTCGCTCACGCGCAGGGCGCGTTCGACTGGAAGAAGTTCAAGGGCGAGAAGATCGAGGTGTTCCTGGTCAAGAGCCCGCGCGGCGACCTTCTGACCAAGTACCACAAGGAATTCGAGGACATGACGGGCATCACGATCGGCTCCGAGATGATCCCCGAGCAGCAGCAGCGGCAGAAGGCGGTGATCGAGTTCAACTCGGGCAAGCCGAGCTTCGACGTGATCGCGCTCTCGTACCACGTGCAAAAGCGCCTGTTCGGCAAGAACAAGTGGCTCATGGACGTGCGGCCGCTCGTGGCCGACAAGTCGATCACCGATCCCAACCTCGACTACGCCGATTTCGCCAAGAGCGGGATGATGTGGGCCACCCAGCCGGACGGGCGGGTGGACAGCCTGCCGTTCAACATCGACCCGTGGATGCTGTACTACAACAAGGAGCTGTTCGACGCGAAGGGTGTCGCGTACCCCAAGACCTTCAACGAGATGGTGGCTGCCGCGGCCAAGCTCAACGACCCGGGCAAGGGGATCGCCGGCTTCGTCGGCCGGGGCCTCAAAAACGCCAACGTGCCGGTGTGGACGAGCTTCCTCTTAGGCTACGGCGGCGGCTTTGTCGACGCCAAGGGCAAGCTCCTGACCGAAACGCAGGCCGCGATCGATTCCGCCAAGATGTACCAGACGCTCATGGCCAAGTCCGGGCCGCAGGGAGTCGCCGGCTTCAACTGGAACGAGTCGCAGAGCCTGTTCGCGCAGGGCAAGGCCGCGATGTGGCTCGACGGCATCGGGTTCGCGGCGCCGCTCGAGGACCCGACCAAGTCCCGCATCGTCGGCAAGGTGGGCTACGGCATCATGCCGTCCGGTCCGAAGCAGCAGGTCTCGGCGATGTTCGGCGACGGCCAGGGCATCGTGTCGACCACCACCAAGAAGGGCCCGGCGTGGCTGTATCTGCAATGGGCGTCCAACAAGAAGAACCAGGCGCGCATGCTGGAAGCCGCCGCGGGTGCGCCGGTGCGCATCTCGGCATTCGCCGACGCCGAGGCGATGGCCGCGCTCAAGACGCGCAAGGCGTGGGTCGACTGCATGCTGGGGTCGGTGAAGATTGCCCAGCCCGGCCTGCCGATCATCGTGCCGGTGACCGAGTTCCGCGACATCTTCGGCATCGCGCTCACCAACATGATCAACGGCGCCGACGCGGCGACGGAGCTCAAGAAGGCGACCGCGGAGTTCCAGCCCGTGCTCGACAAGAGCGAGAAGGCCTGACCCCTCACCCGCCCTGACGGGCACCCTCTCCCCGCCTGCGGGGAGAGGGACGGGGTGAGGGGCGCCAACGCAGACGAGCATGGCAAGCATCGCGGTACCCGTGCCGGCCGAGGCGCATCGCGCCGGCGTCGTCGCGCGCCGCCGCCGCCGCTACTACTACTTCATCCTGCCGGCGCTGGTCGTCGTCTGCGCGGTCATCCTGTTCCCGTGGGCGTTCACGGTCTGGATGAGTGCCTTCGAGTGGAAGATCGGCAGCGCCGCGCATTTCGTCGGCTTCGACAACTACAAGGAGCTCGTCACCAACCAGCGCTTTCTCGAGGCGGTGGTGCGCACGTTCTACTTCACGCTCCTCGCCGTGGTCGTTCCGCTCGTGCTCGGTACCATCGCCGCGCTCATCTTCCACCGCCGCTTCCCGCTGCGCGGCGTGCTGCGCGGGGTGTTCATCCTGCCGATGATGGCCACGCCGGTCGCGGTGGCGCTGGTGTGGACCATGATGTTCCACCCGCAACAGGGGGTTCTCAACTACCTCCTGTCGCTGGTCGGGCTGCCGCCGTCGTTGTGGGTGTACTCGCCCACGCTCGTGATCCCGAGCCTCGTGCTGGTCGAGGTCTGGCACTGGACGCCGCTCGTGATGCTGATCGTGCTCGGCGGCCTCGCCGCGCTGCCGACCGAGCCGTACGAGTCGGCGCGCCTCGACGGCGCCTCCGAGTGGCAGCTCTTCCGCTACATCACGCTGCCGCTGGTCGCGCCGTTCCTGCTGGTCGCCGGCGTGATCCGCACCATCGACGCGCTCAAGACCTTCGACACCATCTACGTCATCACCTCGGGCGGACCCGGGACCGCGTCGGAGACGATCAACCTGTACCTGTACCTGCAGGCGTTCGCGTTCTACAACATCGGCTATGCGTCCGCGGTGGTGGTGATCTTCTTCACCATCGTGCTGGTGCTGGCGCTCGTGCTGCTGCACCTGCGGGAGCGGACGAAGTGGGCGTGAGCGGGCTCAGGCTCAGGCGCTCCCTGCGCAAACTGGGATTCGCGTTCTCGGTAGCGGTGATCGTCTCGCCGGCGATCTTCGTGTTCCTGTGGATGCTGTCGCTTTCGCTCAAGAACGAAATCGACAACATCGCCTACCCGCCGGTGTTCATTCCGAGCCCGCCCACGCTCGCCAACTTCACCTCGGTGTTCGAGCAGAACGCGATCGGCCGATACCTGTGGAACAGCATCGTGGTGTCGGGCGGCGCCACGCTCATCGCCTTGCTGATCGGCGTGCCGGCGGGCTACGGCATCGCCCGCACCGGCGCGCACCGCTTCACCGTGCTCATCCTGATCGCGCGCATGACGCCCGCGCTTTCCTATCTCATTCCGCTGTACGCCGTGTTCCAGTTCTTGAAGCTCAACAACACGCTGACCGCGCTCGTGATCACCCATCTCGTGATCACCGTGCCGATCATCGTGTACGTGATGGCCGGCCACTTCGAGACGCTGCCGCGCGAGCTCGAGGAGGCGGCGCAGATCGACGGCGCCGGCGCCTGGACCACCTTCCGCTACGTGGCCCTCCCGCTCGCGCGCCCCGGCATCGTGGTCGGCTTCATCCTGGCGTTCATCTTCTCGTGGAACAACTTCGTGTTCGGCGCCGTGCTCTCCGGGCGCGAGACGCGCACACTGCCGGTGGCCGTGTACAACGTGCTCACGTTCGAGCAGCTCGCGTGGGGGCCGCTCGCTGCGGCGGCAATCATCGTCACGCTGCCCGTGCTGCTGCTCACCATCCTGATCCAGAAGGAGATCGTGGTCGGGCTGACGGCGGGTGGCGTAAAGGGTGGCTAGTCTAGGAGACTGACATGCTCAAAGGCATCCATCCCTTGCTCACCGCCGACCTCCTGCACGTGCTGGCCTCCATGGGCCATGGCGACGAGATCGCCGTGGTGGACGCTAACTTCCCCAGCGTTACCGTCGGCAAGCGCATCGTGCACGTCCCCGGCGCCGATTCGCCGGCGGTGCTGGGCGCGCTTCTCACGGTGTTTCCGGTCGATGCCATCGCGAAGCCCGCGGCGTTCACGATGCAGGTCGTCGGCGACCCGGCGGCGGTGCCGGAGGCGGTGGCGGCGCTGCACGCGGCGCTCGGTCTCGGCGGCGTCGACCCGTCCGCGCGCGGCGCGCTCGAGCGGCAGGCCTTCTATGCGCGGGCGCGCGCTGCATTCGCCGTCGTGCGGGCCGGCGAAATGCGACCCTACGGCAACGTCCTGCTCGTCAAAGGCGTGGTCAACGCGTATCCGGCCGCGTAGAATTCCCGCGCAGCCGGCAGGGCTTGTGGGGCTGCGCTCCGGCGGACGGGCGGGGCGCGGCGAATCGTAGTCCAGGTCGTAACGTTCAACAAAGGAGAAGCGATGGACTGGTACATCGGGGTTCTGAAGAAGTACGCCGTGTTCGAAGGCCGTGCCCGCCGCAAGGAATACTGGATGTTCATCCTGTTCAACCTCATCGTGGCGGCCATCCTGAACACCGTCGACTGGATGGTGGGCACCGGCGGGCTGCTCGGCGGCATCTATGGGCTCGCCGTCCTGATCCCGGGCATCGCGGTGACGGTGCGGCGGCTGCACGATACCGGCCGCAGCGGTTGGTGGATCCTGATCGTCCTGGTGCCGCTCGTCGGCTGGATCATTCTCCTCATCTTCATGGTGCTCGACAGCCACCCCGGCGACAACCAGTACGGGCCCAATCCGAAGGCGGGCGAAGGGGCGGTTGCCGC
>JADLEZ010000006.1 GCA_020845855.1 Burkholderiales bacterium | reverse complement strand
TTAGCTTAGCAGAGCACGCTCAGGACATTGAGCATCAACTCCGGCTGGCGGTAAGCCCGGAAGGCGAGCCACGCCAACGCCAGCGCGACGACGAGCCCGAGCGTGTGCCAGAACGCGCGGCGGGTCAGCAAGCGACGAACGCCCGCGTCTGGGGCGTTCGTTGGCGGCAGTCCGGGGGTGTTCACCCCCGGGAGTTTACGCCCGCTGCGGCAGGTCGGACGCCACGCCTACGAGCGACACCGGAGACGCGGGCAACACGCCCAGCGAGCGCATTTTGGCCATCACCGAGCTGAAGTCGGCGGCGGTGTAAGCATCGGCGATCGGCTTTGCGAGCAGGTTGACGGCGCGGCCGCTGACCACCAGGGGCAACTCGGACGGCAATGCCGCACGCAAGCCGCGGATCTCCTGGCCTGCGATCTTGCCCGAGATGCCTCGATCGAACAGCAGCACCACCAGCGCGACCTTGTAGGCTTCCGCCGCGCCCGCGATCTCCTGCGCCGGCACGCCCGCGCCGAGCGTCAGGCAGTTCACACCTTCGGTGAAGAGCAGGAGCTCGAGGATCGCGAGGCCAAGCTGGTTGGGGTCGTTGGGTGGGGTGGCGAGCAGGATCTGCCGCGCGTCGCGGGTGGGACGCACGAGGCGCGTCACATCGCGCAACAGCCGCTGCGCAAGGTCGGCGAAGCGCAGCTCCTGGAAGTTCTGCATGTCGCCGCGCACTACGCGCTCGTGGACCGCTTCGTTCAACGGGATGAGCGTCTGCTCGAGGAACTTGCGCAGGCCCTGGCCGACTAGGAGCTTCGACAGGTGATTTTGCATTTCGCCCACGCGGTGCTGCGCGAGCAGACGCACGGCGGTCTCGATCTCGGCCGGCAGCGGCGACGGCTCGTCGACGGCGAGGCCGAGCATCGACTGCAGGGCCGAGTCCGCGAGCGGCACCACGGCGCCGGCGCGCCAGCCCTCGGACAGGAGCTGCTTGATGAGCTTCAGCCGCGCGACCTGATCGGGCGGGTACACCCGGTCGCCAAACGCGTCGCGCAGCGGCGAGGGAAACCCGTAACGGCGCTGCCACATGTAAAGCTGCTCGCGCCGCAGCCCGGTGATGCGCACGACTTCGCGGATGTGCAAGGCGCCGCGCGTCTCGCCGCTGGCGCCTGGCGAATCCACGGTGGCGAGGGTAGGCTCGCTGCGGCGCGTGGGTGCCTTGATGAGAATGCCCATGTCGCTCTTCCTGTCCGTTATACGTTGCTCGGAGCTCGGCTGTAACCCACAAGTATAACGCTGATGGGCGTCTGCCTCGCTGCGGGCGCGCCACCCGTCGCGGGCGGAAACGCCGTATCTGTGCTGCACGAGAAGTAGATGCACGATGTGTGCCAGGGCATCGCCCGCCGCTTGCCGCGTGTCGGGCTTTGCGACATGATCCACGCGGCCCGCTTCTTGCATTTTCGGGCCCTACGGCCACCGCCTTTGGGAAAACCGCAGCGCCATGTTCGGGTTCCACAAGACGAATCGCGATCCGCTCACCGACGTCAAGGCGGTCGAGCGCTGGCTCGCGAGCTTCCCGACCAACGACCCGCTCGCGATCCACAGCGAGCTCGTGGCGGAGCTCGGCCGCATCGCGGAGCCCGCGGCCCGGCGCTCGCCGCAGCGGCTGGAGGCCGTGTTCCACCTCGACCACCACTGCAGCGGGCTGCGCAAGGCGCTGACGGTCCAGTACATCGAGCACGCGAGCCGGAGCTCGAAAATCGAGCACCAGCTGTGGTCGGCCCTGTTCGACCTCACCCAAGCGTACCTCGTCGCCTACTATGCGTTCGGGCGGGAAGTGTCGCACCACGCACAAAGCGCCAAGTGGCAGCAACTCCTGCCCGAGCTTCTGTGCCGCCAGGTCGTGCACATGGGCCTCGACGCCAAGGTCCGCCTGTATCGCTACGAGCAATGGATTCCGGCCAAGTGGGCCGAGCTGCACGGCCTCTTCAGCCTCGCCCTGTCGCGCCAGTTCGAGCGCGCGCAGCTTCGCCGCAACCCGAACGGCGGGGTGACCACCATCGAGCACGAGTATCTCGTGGCGCTCCTGCTGCCGCTCATGAACTCAGGCAACATGACCGCGCGCCACTTGGAGTGGGTGGCGGGCGAGCTCGACGAGTGGTGCGCGCCGCTGCGCCTGTCGCTGGAGCCCTCGTCGGTCACGTCGTTCTTCATCGATCTCGGCGGGCGCGAAGGCCTGCGCCGGCGCACACCCGCGCCGCTCGAGGGCCGGGTGCTGTTCCTCGACACCCGCCCGCTGCACTCGGTGTTGATGCAGAACGTCGTGATGCTCGAGCAGAAGATCAAGACGCAACCCCTGTCCGAGCGCACCCCCAAGCGCACCGAGCAGCTCGGCCTCCTCACCAAGCTCGCGTCGCAGGTCGATCCCGAGTTCAAGCCCTTCGCACGCCGCGGCGAGCGCACCGCCGCGGCAGGCACGGTCGACGCGATCGTCGGCTTCGCCAAGATCTCGGGCTATCTCCGGGAGGAAGAGCAGAACCCGATACCGTACGTCGAGCACGGCAAGAGCTTCGGCGGCACGATGGAGCTCGCCGTGTTCGGCCGAGCGCGCAACGAAGCCGACCGTCGCGTCGAGCTCGCGCGCCGGCGCTTCGCGCAGTTCGCGGCACCCGGCGGGCCGTGGGAAGTCAAGGACGTGAGCCAGACCGGCTTCCGCCTGCTGGCGCCGATGAGTATCGCCAACGCGGTGACGCTCGGCACGCTGGCGGCGATCCGGCCGCACGGCCAGACGCCCTGGACGCTCGGCATCGTGCGGCGCATGAAGCGCATGACCGCCGACCGCGCCGAAATCGGGCTGCAAGTGATCGCCAACACGCTGGTGGGTGTGGACCTGGTCGAACCGAGAAAGGGCGCCGACGACGACTATTCGGTCAACGGCGAGCCCACCGTCAGCGGCCGCACATTCCACGCCCTGTTCCTCGCCCTGCGCAAGCGCGACAACGATCCCGGCGTGCAGTCGCTCATCGTGCCCGCGCCCGAGTACCAGCCGGCCAAGCGCCTGAAGCTCGTGACCTCCAAGGTGATCAACCCGATCCGCTTCGGGCGTCTGCTCGAGCAGCAGCCGGACTGGGTATGGGCGACCGTCGAATCGGGCGACCAGACGGCGCCGCTGCCATCGGTGCAGTCGATCATGGGCGAGATCATTCCGCCGGCGGCCGCAAACGAGTAGATTGCGACTGTCAGCATCAGCGTGACCCGGAGCGCGACGGCGCGAACGGGTTAGTCCAATGGCCGCAGACCGCTACGAAGAGCTTCGCGCCGCCTGGCGCTGGGAGGTTCCGCCGGAGTTCAACATCGCACACGCGTGCTGCGGCCGCTGGGCCGAGGACCGCGCGCGCTTCGCGCTGTACTGGGAAGACGAGTCGGGGGCCACCTCCGCGCACACCTTCTTCGACCTTGCGCGCGAAGCGAACCGCTTGTCGAACGTGCTGGCGGGCTTCGGTGTGGCGCGCGGCGACAAGGTCGCGCTCATCCTGCCGCAGCGGCGGGAGACTGCGGTGGCGCATCTCGCGGTGTACCAGATGGGCGCGGTGGCGGTGCCGCTATCGTTCCTGTTCGGGCCGGAGGCGCTCGAATACCGGCTCGCCAACTCGCGCACCAAAGTGGCGATCGTGGACCCGCAGTCGGCGGCCAACATCCTCCCCATCCGCGGCAACCTTCCCGGGCTCACGCACGTGATCGGCGCCGCCGGCGCGCTCGATGCGAGCTTCGTCGACTACGACGCGGTGGTGGAACAGGCATCGCCCTCGTTCACGCCAGTCGCCACCGGCGCCGACGATCCGGCGCTCATCGTCTACACGAGCGGCACCACGGGACCGCCCAAGGGCGCGCTGATGCCGCATCGCTGTCTCTTGGGCAACCTCTCCGGCTTCGTGCACTCGCACGACTTCTATCCGCAGCGGGGAGATCTGTTCTGGTCGCCCGCTGATTGGGCCTGGACCGGGGGACTCATGGACGCGCTGCTGCCCACGCTGTACTTCGGGCAGCCGATCGTCGGCTACCGCGGCCGCTTCGACCCCGAGCGCGCGCTGCGGCTCATGGCGAAGTACCAGGTCCGCAACACGTTCCTGTTCCCCACCGCGCTCAAGCTCATCATGAAGGCGTTCCCGCGCCCGCGCGAGCAGTTCGACCTCAACCTGCGCAGCATCATGAGTGCGGGCGAGGCGGTGGGCACGACGGTGTTTGCGTGGGCGCAGGAAGCGCTCGGCGTCACCATCAACGAAATGTTCGGGCAGACCGAGATGAACTACATCGTCGGCAACTGCCACACCGCGTGGCCGGCGAAGCCGGGCTCGATGGGCCGGCCGTATCCTGGGCATCGCGTCGCCGTGGTCGACGACGACGGGCGCGAGGTTCCGCGGGGCGAGGCCGGCGATGTCGCCGTGAACCGCATCGCGCCCGACGGCACGCCAGATCCCGTGTTCTTCCTCGGGTACCTCGACAACCCGGAGGCCACGCGCAAGAAGTACGCGGGCGACTGGTGCCGCACCGGCGACACGGCGAGCATGGACGCCGACGGCTACCTCTGGTACCAGGGCCGCTCCGACGACATGTTCAAGGTCGCGGGCTATCGCGTGGGACCCTCCGAAATCGAGAACTGCATCGTCAAGCATCCCGCCGTCGGCAACGCGGCGGTGATCCCGATCCCCGACGAGACGCGCGGCAACGTGGTCAAGGCGTTCGTGGTGCTCGCCGCCGGCCACGCCCCGTCGCCGGCGCTGGCGGA
>JADLEZ010000005.1 GCA_020845855.1 Burkholderiales bacterium | reverse complement strand
CAAGGGCGGGTAACGACCGCAACGCCAGTCCCGGGGAACTGGACTTCATGCATGGCGGGATGACCCGCCGGCATGAAGGCTCGTGTGAGCACGATGCTCACCGAAGGCGGTTCGAGTATGGCACCGGCGGTGGGTCCGCTTCAAGGGTCTGGGGTGCCCAAATGCAGGGTGCAAGGCGACAAGCACGCCAAAGAGAGGGCTTTTCGGCTTGACAACGCGTAGCGCCTAGCGATGCCCGCGAACGGGAGGGGTCGTTTCGCGGCGCGGCAATAGGTAACGCCGAATGGTGTCACCGCGAGGCCCGCTTTGCGGTGCCTGCCAAAAATGCCTATAATTGACGCCATCTGGCATTCAAAGGACCATCGAGCATGGCGAGCCGCGCAGCGGTCGAGAAGACATTTCAATCCGTCGAGAGCGTGCTGGGTGGGAAGGGCGTTTTGGGCGCCAAGCCGCAGTCCTCGCTGGACTGGGTCGGAGTGATCCGCGAGGGCATTCCGGCGGCGGCCGTGGAGTCCATTCTGAGCGCCGTTCGCCTATCCCAAGCCGAGCTCGCCCAGGCCCTTGGCATTCCGGAGCGCACACTCGCGCGCCGCAAGCGCGAAGGCGTACTGAACAGCGAAGAATCGTCCAAGCTGCTGCGCCTGGCTCGGGTGATCAGCCGCGCCACCGAAGTGTTTGACGACTCGGTCGCCGCGATCGATTGGCTCAAGTCGCCGAATGCGGCGCTGGGCGGGAACGCACCGCTCTCGCTGCTCGATACCGATATCGGCGCGGAGAGCGTACTCGATACGCTGGGTCGCATCGAGCACGGAGTGTTCGCATAGCGCCGCAATGCTGAGTGTCTGGCGGATCACGACGGCTGCGTACGCACGATCCGCCTTTTCCGGAGAGGGGGCGCGGCTCTACGGAGGGCGATGGAATCTCAAAGGCGTTCCCATGGTCTACACGGCGGCGAGTCAATCGCTCGCGATGCTGGAGATGCTCGTCCAGGACCAGCCGCTCCGAGCGCGCTACGTGATGATCGAGGTGCGCATTCCGGGCGGTATGCCGATCGATCGTCTCCGAGCCGACGATTTGCCTTCGGAGTGGCGAGAAGTCGGTGCGCGCGCAAAGCTCCAGGCGATCGGCGCCGAATGGGCGAGCAAGCGGCGTACCGCCGTGCTCGCGGTGCCGAGTGCCATCGTACCGGCGGAGTCGAACTACCTGCTCAACCCGCTCCATCCGGACTTCAAGCGGATCAAGCTCGGCAAGCCCGCGACCGTTAAGACAGACCTTCGCCTGATCAAACCGTAGGGTTCGTGAGTGTGCTTCGTCCCCGCTCAACGCGAAGAGGCGGCCCGATCTACGGTCGCCTTATCCGCAGAATCTCTGCGACATCGTGCTCCACAGCGCTCAACAGACGCGGCAAGAGGTCGGTCAAGAACAGCGTAGCGAGCCACTGCCGAACGGCGGTCGCGGCGTCCGGGTCGGCGAGCAGCAACCCGAACGGCGCGTGCAGGCTGCGTCGGCTCGCGCCCTGGCAACCGGTCAACAGTACGTCGCGCGGAAGGTGGCGGCGCAGCGCCGGACGAATGCCGGGCTGCACGAGCGTCAGCAGCTCCTCGATGAGAAGCTGCGATCCTGCGCGGTGCTGCGCCAGGGCCCCCCACATGGCGACGGGGATCACGCGCCAGAGGATGTAGCGGCCCAAGCGAACCTCGATGAGCTGACCCCAGCGGTAGGCATAGCCCTCGGCGCCGGCGTATTCGGCGATCAGTCCTCGGTTGCCGCGTAACACCTGGTCCGCCGAACGACCTCGGGAGAGCTGGTCGGCGATGAAAAGGACCGGTATCCCCATGGGCATCGGGCTGCCGGCCACGATTGCGTCGACCACGTCTCGCGACGGTTGATCGCGCGAAGGCGTGCCCTGTGGAATCGGCTTCATGCGCCCCCCTCCTTTCCGCTTCCGGATTGCGGCGCCGGCTGCGACGGCCGCGCAGGTGAGCCTAGATACGCACACGCGATCGATGGGCGGTTGTGCCCGAGCTGACGGGCGATCTCGAGGAGCGCAGCTTTCAGGACCTCCGGGTCAGCGCATGCATCGCCGCCGCGTACCGGCGCGTGGACGTCCGTCAGTTCGACATGAAGCCCCTGGGCGAACTGGTGGCGCAGTCCGTGTGCCGTCACGCCGAGCTGCTTCCTGGTGACGCCGGCTTTGCGCAGCACGTTGTCGAAGCGCTTGAGAGACTGCTGCAGCGAGAGCCCGGGATGGCCGAGGTGGGAGGACGGGTAGGGCGCGAAGGGCAGCGCCATTTCGAGCGCCGCGCGCTGCTCATCGTTGCGGATCGCCACAAAGCGCAAGCGGCCGCCTTTGGTGCCGCGCTCGATCCTCAGAAAAACCGCGTAGCGGTCCGACGGGTGCTGCGAACCGGGGACGTGCTCGCGGTCAACGACCGCGCCATGGGGCATGAACATGAGCGCTTCCTTGCGCCGCAAGCCGAAGGCGAGCAGCAACGCGAGCTGGGCGGCGACACGTGCGTCAATGGCCGCGACCTTTTCGACGATGCGCTTGAACTCGACGGCGTTGCCTTCCCAGCTTCGGTCTTGCGTGGCGGTATAGGAGCGCTGGAAGCGGGCGGGATCATCGACGTAGTGCGCGAGCGGACGCACCATGCCCGGCTTCCCGATCCAGGCACCGGCATACACCCGAAGGAAGCTCAACTGCTGCTGAATGTAGGTCGAGCTGTGCGGACGTTCGAGCATGTCCACACCGTGCTGCCGACAGCGGTCGGCCACGCGCGCATTGCTGGTCCAATAGTCAACCAGCACCTGGATATGCGTGCCGCCGAGATTGCTGGGGTCGATCTGATAACCGAGACGACGGAGCAGGCCGAACGAGCGGAAGAGCGATGAAGCCCGCTCCTGCATGGTCTTGTGCGATACGCCTTTGGCTTTGCGTCCGTGCTGGCCGTTGTGCTCGTTGATCTTGTCCTGAAGCTTGCGTTTCCACAGGCGGTTGTTGCTCATGCCAGCCCCCAAGGGAGACGGACAAAGACGGGACAGGGGCGCGCGGTGTGAGCGGTGAGGTACGCGGCGCGTAGCGCGTCGGGTGCAGCAGGCAATAGCGATGGCATCGTCGGCTCCAATGACGGTAACGCCCGTGTCGCTGCCAGAACGCGAGCAAGTCCGGCCGGGTGCGGTCACGCCAGCGAAGCGCTTGACCGTGAGCGATTCGAAGCAGGGGCATGGAGTGCATCCGCAACGCAAGAGCCCCGCAGGCGTTCGGAAGTGGATGGCGTTTATCGCGCTGACGCGATCGGCGAACTTAAAAACGTGCAAGCAGCTGCGTGCCACGTATTTCAACGAGGCATGCACTTCCGCCATCAGGGCGGACGCGACCGGCGTCAAGGAGCCAGCGCGGCATCCGAGTCAGTGCT
>JADLEZ010000004.1 GCA_020845855.1 Burkholderiales bacterium | reverse complement strand
CGCGTACGCCACAGCGACGGGCGGCCGGCGAGTTCGCCGCGGAACTCCTCCGTCGCCCAGATCTGGCCCGGGACCACGTGCGGCTCGACCCGCGTCGCGCACAGGATAGCGCGGCCGCCGACCACGGCCGGCGGCGCGTCGGCGGTGCCGGGCTGCAAATGTACTTCGCCGTAGTGAAGCGCGATGCGCATGCGCGGGTTGCCCTCCACACGATATACCTCGTCCATGATGTGGCGCGCGGTCTGGGCGAGCGCCACGGGATCGTCGTGCACGATCACCACCGAATCGCCCTCGCCGGTTTCGGCTGCGATCGCGCGATGCGCCCAGTGCCGCACCGCGCCTTCGAGCGCGCGGCGCACCGGCACGTCGGCGCCAGCGCGCATGAGGCTGCCGTAACCATGCACGTCGCCCTTGAGCACGCAGTAGGTGAAGGTGCTTGCCGTGCCCGCCGAACCGCCGACGTCGCGCCACGGCCGGTCGTAGCCGACGATGTTCGCGCGATCCACGCGCTGCAGAAACGCGGGATTGGCGTGCCCGATCACGTCCGACAGCACGGGATGCAGCAGGTAGTGCGTCGCCGGCGGCAGCGCGCCGATCCCTTCGAAGGTCGCCTCGCCCGGCCGCAGGAAGCGCTGCGCCCATTGCCCGCGGATGCGATCGTGATGAACGTAGCCGAGCAGGCCTACCCGGTACAGCGCGCAGAACACGTGCTTTTCCTCGCCGCCGGTGGCGAGGCTGTGCTCCAGGAACAAGGTTTCCAACTCGCCGCGGGTCAGCACGTTGCCGGGCAGGACCCGCAGCAGCCGCCCGAGATCGAGATCGCGGATGTGCGGCGCGATCTCCGCCAGGTACTCCTGGCCGATCTCGGTCGCGGCCTGATGCACGACTTCCTTCAGGCGCAGCTCGTTGCGCCGCTCCTCCGGCCGCAGCGCGGCCAGGTGCTCGCCGATGGTCATCAGGTCGCGCGGCCGCAGCAGCGTATGGCGGCAGAGGTACTCGAAGCAGTCCTCGTCCTCGCGCGTATAGGCGTCGGTGACCTTGCTGCGGCCCAGGAATGCTTCCAGCAGGTCGGCGCGCATCCGGTCGGGCGCGGCCATGCGCTCGGCCTTCACGAGGCGGATGTTGTTGACGAAGATCTCGCGCAGGCCCTGGCGCGAGTACGCGATGTCGACCGCGCTGCCGCGGTACTGCTGCGCCATTACGGTGGTTCGGGCGAGGCGCGAGTACGCTTCCTTGCGCACGGCGGCGAACACCTTGACGTGATGGTTGATGCGGCGAAGCTGGTAGGCGACCTCCACGAGGCCGAGCTGCGCGAAGTGCCAGACGTTCGGCGCCACCTCGCCGGTGATCGACGGATGGGCCTCGGCCGCCTCGACGTGCTTGTTGAAGTACTCGTCGACCCCGTCGATGAAGATCGCGAGCGGCGCGCCAAGCGCACGGATGCGCGGGACGAGGTGGCTGTCGGTGTCGGCGCCGCAGCGCTGCAACTCGCTCGGCGTGAGGTCGAGCAGGCGCACGAAGTGGTCGACCGCGCCGCGCAGGTGGCTGTCGACGACGAGGCTTGCGAGCGCGGGGCCGACCCTGAGATCCTTTAGGGCGCCGACGTGCTTCAGCGCCGCGAGCGAGATCGCGGTGAGCCAGATCTTCGACCACGGCAGCGGCGACACCACGAAGAACGCGAGCTGCTCGCGGCTGAAGATCTTGTCGCCGATCGGCTTGTCGAGCAGCGCGTCGGGCGGCAGGCAGGACGCGCGTCCCTCGCGCTGGTAGACCACCCGCTTCGCCTTGAGGAGCAGCGTCTTGCCGAAGCCCTTGGTGCCGATGACGATGAACTTGTCGTCGCGGTCGGAGCCCAGGAACGTGTCGATCTCGGGTGTGCGGTGCAAGAGCGCGTCGTCGAAGTCCTCGGCGACCCGGATATCGTCGGCATCTACTGTCCAAGCACGCATTATCGTTCGTGCGCAAATTGCGTGACCCGCAGCGGCTTCGCCGCCGGCGGCGCAATTTGCGCCCGGTAGGGCTTCCGCGGTCGGCTTGGGGCGGCCCTGCGCCGACCGCGCAGAACGGCACGAACCGCTCCGATCACAAGCGCGCTGCGCGCGCCGTTCAGTAGCGCGGCAGCGTGGCTGCGGCCACATCTTGTGCGGGTCCTCACTGGCGTTGTCTGACGCAGTCCATGAAGTACCGCCGCTTGCCGCCCTCCGCGATGTCGACCAGGCCGTGGATATCGGTGTCGAAGCCCGGGAACTTCTCGTTGAAGCTGCGCGCGAACTTCAAGTACTCGACGATCGTGCGGTTGAAGCGCTCGCCGGGAATGAGCAGCGGGATGCCGGGCGGGTACGGTGTGAGCAACACACCCGTGACGCGGCCTTCGAGGTTGTCGATCTCCACGCGGTCGATCTCGCGGTGCGCCATGCAGGCGAAGGCGTCGGAGGGCTTCATCGCCGGCTGCATGTCGGAGCCGTACATCTCGGTGGTCACCCGCGCGACGTCGTTGGCGCGGTACGTCTCGTGGATCTGCTGCGACAGGTCGCGCAGGCCCACCCGCTCGTAGACCGGGTGCTGCGCGCAGAACTCGGGCAGGATGCGCCACAGCGGCTGGTTCTTGTCGTAGTCGTCCTTGAACTGCTGCAGAGCGGTCAGCAGGGTGTTCCAGCGACCCTTGGTGATGCCGATGGTGAACATGATGAAAAAAGAGTAGAGCCCGGTCTTCTCCACGATGACGCCGTGCTCGGCCAGGTACTTGGTGACGATCGACGCGGGGATGCCGGTCTTGGCGAACTTGCCGGACACGTCGAGCCCGGGCGTGATGATCGTGGCCTTGATCGGGTCGAGGATGTTGAAGCCGGAGGCGAGGTCGCCGAAGCCGTGCCACTTCTCGTTCGCGCGCAAGATCCAATCCTCGCGCCTGATGCCCTCGGCGGCCAGCCGCTCGGGCCCCCACACCTTGAACCACCAGTCCTTGCCCCATTCCTCGTCGACCTTGCGCATCGCGCGCCGGAAGTCGAGCGCCTCGATGATCGACTCCTCGACGAGCGCAGTGCCGCCGGGCGGCTCCATCATCGCCGCGGACACGTCGCACGACGCGATGATCGCGTACTGCGGCGAGGTCGAGGTGTGCATGAGGTACGCCTCGTTGAAGATCGGCAGGTCGAGCTTTCGGGTCTGCGAGTTCTGCACGATGATCTGCGACGCCTGCGAGATGCCGGCCAGCAGCTTGTGGGTCGAGTGCGTGGCGAAGATGATCGCGTCCTTGCTGCGCGGCCGGTCGCGGCCGATCGCGTGCATGTCGCGGTAGAAGTCGTGGAACGCCGCGTGCGGCAGCCACGCCTCGTCGAAGTGCAGGGTGTCGATGCTCGCGTTCAGCGTCTGCTTCAGCATCTCGACGTTGTAGGCAATGCCGTCGTACGTGCTCTGGGTGAGCGTGAGGATGCGCGGCTTCTTGTTGCGCGCCTCGCGCGCGAACGGGTTGGTCTCGATGCGGCGGGCGATGTTCTCGGGCCGGAACTCGTCGAGCGGGATCGGCCCGATGATGCCGTAGTGGTTGCGCGTCGGGGGCAGGAAGACGGGAATCGCGCCGGTCATGGTGATGGCGTGCAGCACCGACACGTGGCAGTTGCGGTCGACCACCGCGATGTCGCCGGGTGCGACGTTGGCGTGCCACACCATCTTGTTCGACGTCGACGTGCCGTTGGTGACGAAGAAGCAGTGGTCGGCGTTGAAGATGCGCGCGGCGTTGCGCTCGGCGGCCGCGACCGGCCCGCTGTGGTCGAGGAGCTGGCCCAGCTCGTCCACCGCGTTGCACACGTCGGCGCGCAGCATGTTCTCGCCGAAGAACTGGTGGAACATCTGGCCCACCGGGCTTTTCAGGAACGCGACCCCGCCCGAGTGGCCCGGGCAGTGCCAGGAGTAGGAGCCGTCCTGCGCGTAGTCGACCAGCGCGCGGAAGAACGGCGGGGCGAGCGAGTCGAGGTAGGACTTGGTCTCGCGGATGATGTGGCGGGCGACGAACTCCGGCGTGTCCTCGAACATGTGGATGAAGCCGTGCAGCTCGCGCAGGATGTCGTTGGGGATGTGCTGCGAGGT
>JADLEZ010000003.1 GCA_020845855.1 Burkholderiales bacterium | reverse complement strand
CTAGAAGCATGCAGGAGCACCTCCCGATCCTGCCGATCGTGCTGCCGCTTTCGGCCGGCGCATTGGCGCTGATCATCGACGAGCGGCGCCTGCGCCTGAAGGCCGCCATCGCCATTGGCGCAGCCGCGGCCCTGATTGCGCTCGGCATGGCGCTGGTCGTCCTCGCCGGCGCATCGACCGTGACCGTCTACCGTGTGGGCGACTGGGCCGCGCCCTTCGGCATCGTCCTGGTCGTCGATCGGATCTCCGCCGTGCTCGTTCTGCTCGCGTCCGTGTTAGGGCTCGCATCCCTCGTGTTTTCGCTGGCTCGATGGCATCGCGCCGCCCCTCGCTTCCACTCCCTCGTTCTGTTCCTGCTGATGGGCGTCAACGGCGCGTTCCTCACGGGCGATCTGTTCAATCTCTTCGTGTTCTTCGAGGTGGTGCTCGCGGCCTCCTACGGCCTCGCGCTGTACGGCTCGGGCGAGCTCCGGGTAACCGCGAGCCTGCACTACATCACGGTCAATCTTGCGGCGTCGCTGCTCTTTCTCGTCGGAGTGAGCCTGATCTACGGCGCCACCGGCACGCTGAACATGGCGGACCTCGCGCGCCACTGGCGCGGAGCCGTCACCGGCGATCGCCTTCTGTTCGAGATCGGCGGCGGCATTCTGGGAATCGCCTTTCTGGTGAAGGCGGGGATGTGGCCGCTTTGCTTCTGGCTGCCTCCTGCGTACGCCGCGTCCAGCGCGCCGGTCGGCGCACTGTTCGCGGTGCTGAGCAAGGTCGGCATCTACGCCGTGCTGCGCACTGGCGCCCTGTTCCTCGGCGCCGACGTAGAAGCGGCGCCGTCGGCCGGGACACCGTGGCTCGTCGTCGCAGGCGCGGCGACGCTTGCATTCGGGATGCTGGGCGTGCTCGCCGCGCAGAATCTCGCGCGGCTTGCAAGCTACTGCGTGCTCGTGTCGTCCGGCACGTTGCTCGCGGTCATTGCGATCGACAACGTGGCACTCACCGGCGCCGCACTATACTACCTCGTCGTGTCTACACCCGCGCTTTCGGCGCTCTTCCTGCTGGTCGATCTCCTCGAGCGTGGACGCACGCCCGGGTCGGATGTGCTCGCGGTGACCGCGGAAGCGTTCAACGCCGATGGCGACGACCGCGAGGACGAGGAAGTCGGAACGGTGATCCCGGCCGCCGCGGCGCTGCTTGGCATCGCGTTCGCCGGATGCGCGATCATGCTGGCGGGACTACCTCCGCTGGCAGGGTTCGTCGGCAAAGTCGCCATGCTCGACGCTCTGCTCGAATCCGACCCGGTATCGTTGACGTCGTGGACGATGCTCGCCTTGCTTCTGGCGTCGGGACTCGCGACGATCATCGCCATGGCGCGGACGGGAATCCGCCGCTTCTGGACGCCGCCGGCGATTGCCACGCAGGTTCGCGTGGTGGAGATGGCACCGGTCGCGCTCCTGCTGCTGGTATGCGTGGCGCTGACCATCAACGCCGGCGCCGCGCTGCGATACTTGGACGAGGCCGCGCGCGCGCTGCAGGCGCCGGGGCAGTACGTGGAGCAGGTGCTGGGGCGATGAGCACCGCCGGGCCGCCGCAAGTGCCTGTGCCCCCAGGGGGGAGCCGGCGCGAAGCGCCGCTTCGGGGGGGTCGCACAAGGGTCGTCTATCCCGCGTTGTGGAGCGCGCTCCTCCTCATGTGGCTGGCGCTCGGCGACACGATCGCGGTGGCGGACGCGCTGGTCGGGGCGTTGGTGGCGACGGGAGCCGTGCTCGCGCTTTCGCGGCTGGACGCGCCGCCGTCGGGCTGGCGCCATCCGTGGACGGCGGTCAAGCTGGCCGCCACCGTGGCGGGCGACATCGCACGGTCCAACGTCGCGGTCGCGACCATCGTCCTGCGGCGCGGGACGCGCGGGCGTGTCGCGGGCTTCATCGATGTTCCGCTGGACCTCCGGCACACGGCAGGGCTCGCTGTGCTCGCCTGCATCATCACGGCGACACCCGGCACGACATGGGCCGGATACGACGCCCGCTCGGGAACGCTCACGATGCACATACTCGACCTGGTCGACGAGGCCGCGCTGGTGCGTGCGGTCAAGGAGCGCTACGAGCGGCCGCTGAGGGAGATCTTCGAATGAGCGCAATGCTGGTGAACCTGGCGCTCGCCGGTGCGCAGCTCATGCTGGCGCTCGCGATGGCATGCGCGCTCGTCCGCCTGCTGATCGGCCCGCAGGCGCAGGATCGGGTGCTCGCGCTGGATACGCTGTATGTCAACGCGATGCTGCTCGTGCTCGTGTTCGGCATGCGCTACGCGAGCTCGCTGTACTTCGAGGCGGCGCTCGTCATCGCGATGCTCGGATTCGTGCCCACGACCGCACTCGCCAAGTTCCTGCTTCGCGGCGAGGTGATCGAGTGACGGACGTGCAGGCGCTGCCGCCGATCGCCGCCGCGCTGGTCGCCCTGCTGGCGCTCGCGGGTGCGGCGTTCGCGCTCATCGGCTCGTTCGGGCTGCTGCGCCTGCCGACCTTCTACGAGCGTATCCACCCGCCGACGATGGGAACGACGTTCGGCGCCGCCTTCACGCTCGCGGCGTCGATCGTGCTCTTCTCCGTGCTCGAGTCGCGCCCGATCGTTCACGAGCTCGTCATCGGCGTCTTCGTGATCGCGACCACGCCGGTGACCTACCTGATTCTCGTGCGCGCGGCCCTCCGCCGGGACGCGGCCACCGCGGCGAACGGCGACCCGCCGAACCCGGAGAAGCGCAGGTAGCTATTTCAAGATAAACCGTGTCATCCCGAGCGAGCCGCGAGGGCTCTGCTGTTCAAAGATCAAGCGCTTGCGAGAACCAAGATTCCTCGCTGCGCTCGGAATGACACAGATGCTCGAGGCTCTCAGGCGGGATCGCGCGTGTTGCACACCAGCACGTCGGAGGCGCCCTCGGCAATCACCATGCCGGTCGTGCTTCCGAGGAGGAGTTCCTCCACCGCGTTCTGGCCGTGCTTGCCGATCACGACGAGATCGCATTCCTGCTCCTGCTCCTGCCGCACGATCTGCATCCAGGGGCTCAAGCCCGTCGGCACGAGCGGAGTCCAGCGGTCGCGGTCGAGTCCGGCACGCTCCGCGAGCTCGAACAGCTTGGTCACCGCCTCGTCGCGAGCCGTGGTGCGGTACCGCTCGATGACGTCTTCGTCTACGTGCGCGCGACGCAGCCTCGTCTCGAGCGGCATGTCGACGCAATGCGTGAGCACGATGTGGGCACTGGGCGCGACGGCCGTCGCGATCGCGAGCTCGGGTCCGCTCCACGCCGAGAAATCGACGGCGACGAGCGCGCGCCGGTAGGGACGGTGATCGGCCTCGCGCACCAGCAGGACGGGGCGCGCGGCCTTCTTCACCACCCGCTCGGCCGTCGAGCCGATCACGCGGTGGCGGAACACGCCCGCCCCCAGCGTGCCGGTGACGACGAGGTCCGCTTGCAGCTCGTCGGCCACGCGCGCGATCTCGTCGACCGGACGGCCGATCGCGACGCGCTCGCCGACGTCGATCGCGTAGCGGGCGCCAAGCTCGCCCGCGAGCTCGTGCAGTCGGATGCGGACGTCCTCGAGGATCGACCGCTCGGCGTCTCCGCTCGAATCGAGCCATCGGCGAAGCTGGCTGAGCGCGGGCGCGCTCACGGCGTGCACCAGCGTCAGCGATGCCGACGCGTCGCGCGCGAGCATCGCCGCTCGATCCACCGCGCGTCGCGCTGGGGCCGAGAGGTCGGTTGCGCCGACGATGGAACGAATCTGGGTCATGGCGGGCCTTCCTTGTGGTCATCGTTCGATACAGCTTGCTACGCAAGCTCCCAAGGGTTGATCAGCTCCACGCCGGCCCCCGCGAAGTTGGAGACGTTGCGGGTGGCCACCGCGAAGCCGTGCGCCCGGGCGATCGCGGCGATCAAGCCGTCCTCGTGCGGGACAGTCCTGCCGGCGCGCCGGGCCTCGCCGGCGATCTGCGCGTAGCTCTCCGCGGCGGCGAGGTCGAAGAGGAGGATCCGCCCTTGGAAGAGGCGGGAGAGGCTGGCACGCAGCCCCCGGTCCAACTCGCGCTTGCGCCTGCCGGCGGGGAGCAGCGCGACGCCAGCCAATAGCTCGGCGATGTTGAGTGCGGTGGTGTACAGCGTCTCCGCGCTTTGCTCGTTCAGCCAGGCGCGAACTCTGGGCTCGCTCGCCGCGCGCAGCGGCTCGGAGATGACACTCGTGTCCAGGACGATCACGCGAGCTTCGCTGCGCGCATCGGCTTGCCCGAGCGCTTCACGGTGAGCTCGACGCCGCCGGCTGCCGCGCCGAGCGCCGCGAGTTCGTCGCCGAAGCGCAGAGCCCCCGCCGGCTGGGCGGCAAGCTTGAGGATTTCCCGGATCTCGGCCTCGGTGCTGCGTCCGTGACGGCGTGCACGCGCCTTGATCGCCCGGTGCGTCTCGGGTGGGAGGTTTCTGACCGTGACGTTGGGCACCTGAGATCACCTGGATGTTTTGCTATCGTTATGATAGCAGGAGCCAGCCTTGCCGGCAACGGCATACGGCGTGGATCAGTCGCGCGCGCCGCGGTCGGGCGGCTTTCCCGGGCGGCGGCAGAATCCCTGCGCGGGCACGCCGAGCGCGCTGTTGAACTTGCTCGACAGGTTCTGGAACGCGACGAGCCCGGTGAGCTCGACGACCGCGTCGTCGTCGAAGTGTCGCTTCACGCGCGCCATGAGCTCGTCGTCGACGCGGCGGTCGGAACGGGTGATCGCCTCGGCGTATTCGAGCGCCGCCCGCTCGCGCTCGTCGAAGAGCTCGCTCGCCCGCCAGCCGTCGAGCGCCGCCACCTTCTCCGGGCTCGCGCCGCGCTCGGCCAGCGTTGCGGAGTTGAGATCGACGCAGAACGGGCAATCGTTGATCTGCGACACGCGAACCGTGACGAGCGAGCGCAAGGCCGGCTCGATCGGCGACGACCGGCGGTCGATCATGCCGTACAGGATCGCCACGCCGAGGAACAGCCGCGGCGCGCGCGCCCACAGGAGGGCTGAATCGAGCACCGCGCCGTACTTGCGGCGCTGGTTCCAGAAGAACGGTCGCAGGTACCAGGCGTATTGCGACGGCGGTTTGGCGGCCACGCGCATGATTCGCACTCCGGGTTGGGTCGGGCAAGACAGGACGTGGTGTCATTTGGCTGAAAGCGAGATCCCTCGCGACGCTCGGGATGACACGGGTATAGGAAGCAACACGCGAATTTCAACGGTTCTGCTAGCGTGGCTTCGTCTCGAAGTAGCGCTTGATGATGGCGGTAAACGCCGCGCGCGCGTGATGCTTGCGCTCGAGCATGCCCACGTGCCGCTTCACCGCGACGCCGGGCAGCGCGATCACGCGCAGCGCACGGTCGCGCCGCCAGTCGACGTTCGCGAGCCGCGGCACGATGGAAACGCCGAATCCATGGCGCACGAGCTCGGCGATGGCCTCGATCGAATTGAGCTCCAGCTCGTCGTGCACGCTGACCTTGCACTGCCGCAGCACCTTGCGAATCAGGTAGCCGGTCCAGGTCTGGCGGTCGAAGCGCAGGAACGGGGCTTCGCGCAGGATCGCCAGCGGCTCCGGCGGCAGCGGAAAGTGCGCACGTCGCGGAACGATGAGCACCATGGGCTCCGAATACAGCGGCGTCCACGCGAGGCTCGCCGCGAGCGGCCGCGGCGACTCGGTGACGATGGCGGCATCGAGCTCGCCGTGCTCGACGCGGTAGGCGAAGTCGCTCGACAGGCCCGCGAAGAGCTTGACCGCGAGACCCGGATGCTCGCGCTTGAGCCGCCATAGCGCGTCCGCGAACGCGCCCATCAGCGCCGAGACGAGCGCGCCCATGACCACGGTTCCGGTCAGCTTGTCCGCGTCCTGCTCCGCGGCGAGCGCCTGGTAGCGCAGCACCAGGTCCTCGATGCGCGGCGCGAGCTTGCGCGCCGCTGGGTTCTGCACGACGGAGCGCGCGCCGCGATCGAACAGCGGCGTCTTCAGGGCCTCCTCAAGCGCGCGGATCTGCAGCCCGACGGCGGCCGGCGTGAGGCCGATTTCCCGGCCGGCGCGCGCGAACGACCCGTGCTTCACGACCGCGAGGAAGGTCCGGAAGTGGGCGATCGACGGCATCGGTGTCATGATAAAGTAATACTTTATCTAAGATCAATAAAGAGTAGCTTTTCTTTTGCAAGCGAGCTTGCATAAACTGCGCACGGGCGCGCACGGAGTTGCGGCGCATCGGCAAACGAAATGGATCTCGAAGTCAAAGTCTGGCGCGGTGGGGAGCAGGGTGCGTTCGCCACCTACCAGGTCCGGCGCGAGGAAAGCCAGACCGTGCTCGACGTCGTCGTCTACATCCAGCGCCACCTCGACCCGTCGCTGAGTTACCGCTACGCCTGCCGGGTGGGCATGTGCGGCTCCTGCGCGATGAGCGTCAACGGCGTGGCGCGCTGGACCTGCCGCACCCACGTGTCCAAGGTCGCCGCGGGCGGCTCGCTCGAGATCGCGCCGCTGCCGAACTTTCCGGTAATCAAGGATCTCGCGATCGACATGCGCGGCTTTTTCGACAAGTGGGCGCGTGCGCGCGGCCAGTTCCAGGGTGCCACGACCCGGCACGACGACTTCGCGCGCGTCGAGCCCGGGTCGAAGGAGCGGCGTGCCGCGGATGCAGGTGTCGAGTGCATCGGCTGCGGCATCTGCCACGCGTCGTGCGATGTCGTGAGCTGGCGCCCCGGCTTTCTCGGGCCCGCCGCGCTGAACCGCGCGTGGACGCTCGTCAACGACGTGCGCGACACCCAACAGGCGGCGCGTTTGCGCGCGGTCGCGGGCATCGCCGGCTGCCACGCCTGCCACACGCAGGGCTCGTGCACCGAGCGCTGCCCCAAGCAGTTGGCACCCACCACGGCGATCGCCGGGTTGAAGCGCCTGGCCGCTCGCGCGGCCGTCCGCGGCAAGCTATGACGAGCGCGGCGACGCAGGCCACGCTTTGGTACGCGATGCGCGCGAGCTCGATGGCGCTTGCCGCCTGCGTGCTCGTGCACCTCGCTACCATCGTCTATGCGGTGCGAGGGGGCTTGAGCGCCGCCGAGATCCTGCACCGCACGCACGGCAACTGGCTCGTCGGCGCGTTCTACGGCGTGTTCGTGATCGCCTGCGCCGTGCACGTGCCGCTCGGTCTTGCCGCCGTTGCCGAGGAATGGCTCGGCGTGCGCGAGCGGACGGCCTTGGTCGCCGCCCAGGTGGTCGGTCTCGCGATCCTGGTCATGGGGCTGCGCGCCGTCTACGCGGTCGTCGCCGGATGATGCGCCGCAACGACTTTCGCGCGCGCAACCACCCGGCGTACTGGGCATTCCTGGTCCAGCGATGGTCGGGGATCGCGCTCGCCGCATTCCTGCCGGTGCATTTCTGGGCGCTCGGCCAGGCGCTTGCGGGCGAGGCCGCCCTGGACGGCTTCCTGCGCTTCACCGAAGCGCCGCTGTTCAAGCTCGCGGAGTGGACCCTTGTGGTTCTGCTCGCCTCGCATATGATGGGCGGTGCGCGCCTGCTGCTGATCGAATTCGGCGAAGGCTCGGGACTGCGCAAGAACTGGATCGCGGGCACGCTCGGGTTCGCCGCCGCGGCGGGGCTCGCCTTCGCGTTGGCACTGGTGGCTTAAAGGAGACTTCGAACATGACACGCACGACCCGCCGGACCCTGCTGCTGGCCGCGGCGTCATTGCTGGCGACGCCGCTTGCAACGATCGTTCACGCGCAGCAGCCCTGGCCGGCGCGGCCGGTCACCCTGGTGGTTCCTTTTACCGCCGGCGGCACCACCGATATCGTCGCCCGCCTGATGGCGCGCAAACTGGGTCAGATGTGGAACCAGTCGGTGGTGATCGACAACCGGGTGGGTGCGGGCGGCAATATCGGGACGGCGATGGTCGCCAAGGCCGCGCCGGACGGCTACACCGTCCTGCTCACGTCGGGCGCGATCACCATCAATCCCCACTTGTACAAGAGCCCGGGTTACAGCATGAAGGAGCTGACGCCGGTGACCAACATCGCGAGCGGGCCGATGGTCGTCGTCGTCAACCCTTCCGTGCCCGCGGCGAACGTGCAGGAGCTGATCGCGCTGGCCAAGGCGAAGCCGGGCACGCTCAACTTCGGTTCCGCCGGGCCGGGCAGCCAGGTGCACATGGCGGGCGAGAACTTCGCCGATGCCGCTCATATCGAGATCGTGCACGTTCCGTACAAGGGCGAGTCGGTCGCCTTGAGCGATCTCGTCGGCGGCCAGATCCAGATGATGGTCGGCAACATCGCCGGCGCATCGGGCTTCGTGAAGTCCGGCCAGCTGCGTGCGCTGGCGGTAACGAGCAAGCAGCGATCGAAGATGCTGCCGGCGGTTCCCACGGTCGACGAAAGCGGCCTGCCCGGATTCGAGAATTCGGGGTGGTTCGGGTTCTTCGTGCCGGCCGGGACACCGACCGACATCGTGGACAAGATCTATCGCGACACGGTCAAGGCGCTGAACGACCCGGAGACGGAGGCCGCGCTTGCGGCGCAAGGGATGGTCGCCATCGGCAACGCGCCGAGCGCATTCGCCGGCGCGCTCAACGACGAGCTCGCGCGCTGGGGAAAGATCGTCGCGCAGCGCAGACTGACGACCAACTGATGGACGTCGATTTGGCGCTGGTCGAGGAAGCGGCGAAGGATCTGTACATACGCGCGCTGAAGGTCCTGCCCGACGACGTGAAGCAAGGCTTCGAGCGCCTCGCGCGCAGCGAAACCAACCCGCGCGCGCAGGCCATCCTGGGCACGATGATCAGGAACATCGCGGTGGCCGAGGACACGGACAACCTCACGTGCCAGGACACGGGGGTGCCCATCTACAACGTCACCATCGGCCGCGACGTGCGCGTCGACGGTGTCGATCTGACGGCGGCGATCGTTCGCGGCTGTGCGCGCGCAACGGTCGAGCATCCGTTCCGCTCGTCGGTGGTGCACCCGTTGACGCGCGCGAACGACCACACCTCGTGCGGCATCCGCATCCCGGTGGTCAATGTGAGTTTCTCCGCGCAGCCGCAAGCGCTGACGATCGAAATGATCCCCAAGGGCAGCGGATCGGAGAACAACACGTTCCTGAAAATGGCGGTGCCGGCCGAGGGAGTAGCCGCGATCAAGACTTTCGTGATCGATTGCGCGCTGGCCGCGGCCGGCAAGACCTGCCCGCCCACCATCATCGGCGTCGGCATCGGCGGCTCCGCCGATCTTTGCGTGCATCTCGCGAAGGTCGCCGCCACCAGCCGGCCGCTCGGCAGCCGCTGCGAGGATCCGGCAGGCGCGGCGCTGGAGGAAGAGCTGTCGGCCGCCGTGAACAAGCTCGGCGTCGGCCCGCAGGGCCTGGGCGGGGATTCGACCGCGTTCGCCGTGCACGTGTAGCTCGCCGCGACGCACATCACCATGAATCCGGTCGCGGTGAACATGCAGTGTCACGCGGTGCGCCGGGCGTCGGCGACCTTCACTCCCCACGGCATCGCCTACGGGGTGGGAGCGCCGCAGGGCCCTAGCGAGCAAGGCGGCCGAGACCGCAGGTCGAGGCAAGGCCCGAAGGGCGCGGCGCCGCGCGAGCGTACGGGGCCGACACGCCGAAACTCGCATGATCCGGGAGGCGCAAGGAGGCCACGCCCCAAGGCGCTCGCCCCCGCAGGGGGAGGCCGCGCGTAGCGCCGCTTCGGCGGAACATACAAGCCGTGACGGATCACCACATCGTGATGCCCGTGTCCGAAGCGCGGGTGCGCAGCTTCAGGGTCGGCGATACCGTCACCTTGAACGGAACGCTGTTCGGGATCCGCGACCGCACCCAGATCGAGATGTTCGATCGCGGCCGCGCCACGCGCTTCGACCTGCGCGGCCACGCGGTCATCCACACGGCGCCCAACGTGCGCAAGGTTGTGCCGACCGAGACGTTTCCCGCGGGCTATGCGCCGATCTGCATCGGCACGACGACTTCCGCGCGGATGGAGCGCTTCACCCGCCCGCTGATGGAGCAATACGGCGTACGCATGGTCATCGGCAAGGGCGGACTGGCGGAAGGCTCGCAGGCCGCATTCGCGGAGTTGGGTGGGGTGTATCTCGCGATCATCGGCGGAACGGCGGCGCTGGAGACCACCTGGGTGGAAGCGATCGAGGACGTCGATCTCGACGATGTCAACCCCGAATCGCTGTGGAAGTTCCGCGTCAAGGGCTTCGGACCCCTGCTGGTCGGGATGGACAGTCATGGCGGCAGTCTGTATCGCGAGGTCGCGAATCAAGCGCAGGCCCGGCGCGCCGATGTGCTCGCGTCGATGGGCGTAAAGCCCTGGCTAAGCTAGCAGTTTGTGGAGTTTCTCGAACGTATCCCCAATCCCGTGTCATCCCGAGCGGAGCGAGGGATCCGCATTCGCGTCGAATCAGCGAGTTGCGTAAAGCAGATCCCTCGTCGCCTTCGCGCCTCGGGATGACACACTGGGATTTTCAACGAACCGCTAGCCGATGCGCCGCCTTACCACCGACATCCTGATCTTAGGCTCGGGCGGCGCGGGATTGTTCGCGGCGCTGCACGCGCACCAGGCGGACCCGGCGCTTGCCATCACGATCGCGGTCAAGGGCTTGCTCGGCAAGTGCGGCTGCACGCGCATGGTCCAGGGTGGGTACAACGTCGCGCTCGCCCCGGGCGACTCGGTCGAGCGTCATTTCATGGACACGATCGAGGGCGGCAAGTGGCTGCCCGACCAGGAGCTCGCGTGGTCGCTGGTGACCCGGTCGATCGAGCGCATTCGCGAGCTCGAGAACGAGCTCGGATGCTTTTTCGACCGCAATCCCGACGGCAGCATTCACCAGAAGGCGTTCGCGGGCCAGTCGTTCGACCGCACCGTGCACAAGGGCGACCTCACCGGCATCGAGATCATCAACCGGCTCTCCGAACAGGTATGGGCGCGCGGCATCGCGCGCCTGGAAGAGCATCGCGCGATCGAGCTCATCAAGACGCCCGACGGCTCCGCGCTCTCGGGTGTGCTGATGATCGACATCCGCAGCGGAGAGTTCGTGTTCGTGCAGGCGGCCGCCGTGCTGCTCGCCACCGGCGGCGGGCCGACCATGTACAAGTTCCACACCCCTTCCGGCGACAAGAGCTGCGACGGCCTCGCCATGGCGTTGCGCGCGGGACTCCCGCTGCGCGACATGGAGATGGTGCAGTTCCATCCGACGGGACTGCTCGCCGGCGCGCACACGCGCATGACCGGCACCGTGCTCGAAGAGGGATTGCGCGGCGCGGGCGGCTACCTGCTCGACGGCGCGGGCGAGCGCTTCATGCACAACTACGACGCACACGGCGAGCGGGCGACGCGCGACATCGTCTCGCGGGCGATCATGCGCGAGATGCTCGCCGGCCGGACCACGCCGCACGGCGGCGTCTACCTGCAGATGCACCACCTCGGAGCGGACGCGGTGCGCCGGCAGTTCCGCGGCATGGTCGAGCGCTGCGCGGACTGCGGATTCGACCTCGCCGGCGGGCGCGTGGAAGTGGTGCCGACCGCGCACTACATGATGGGCGGTGTCGTGTTCCGTCCCGACTGCACGACGGAGCTTGCCGGCCTGTTCGCGGCCGGCGAGGATACCGGCGGTGTCCACGGCGCCAACCGGCTCGGCGGCAACGGTGTGGCCAACTCGACGGTGTTCGGCGGCATCGCGGGCGAGAGCATGGCAGCGTGGGTGCGCTCGAATCGGCCATCGCGCCTGCCCGACGAAGCGGCGATCGAGGCGAGCGTGGCGGCGCACGAGGCGCCGTTCCGGCAGCCGGCGGGCGATCTCGACGCGATTCGCGAGGCGCTGTATGAGTGCATGTGGAACGACGTGGGCATCCTGCGCAGCGCCGAAGGCTTGGAGCGGGGATTGGCGCGGCTCGCCGACCTCGACGCGGCGCTTGCGAACGCGGGCGTGGCCGGCGATGAGCGCACGTTCAATGTCGCCTGGCACGACTGGCTCAACCTGAAGAGCCTGATCGCGATCAGCCGCGTGATCGCCATCGCGGCTCGCGCGCGCGACGATTCGCGCGGCGCGCACTTCCGCGAGGACCATCCGCAGGCGGGCGAGCTGGCGAGCTCGACCTACAGCGTGGTGCGCCAACGCGACGGCGCGATTTCAGTCGCGCGCGAAGCCGTGCGCTTCACGCGGGTCGCGCCGGGGCAGACGCTGATTCGGGGGTGAACCGGCGGATCGCGGTCCCCGCTTGCGCAGGCGGCGTCGCTTAATGGCCTGATCACATCTGTCCCGCCCGCTTCATGTCCCAGTAGCGGTTGACGAGCATCCTCGGCAGCTCCTGCGGGTGCGCGTCGAGAATGCGCGCGCCCTCCTGCCGCAGCTTGGCGATCGTCGCCGCGCGGGCGGCGAGGTACTCGATCGCGGCGCCATAGGTGAGCGCCTCGTCGAGGCCGCGCGGGCGCGTGTGGGCGGCCTGGTCGAGGCCCGGCTCGCGCAGATTGGCGATGAGCACGAGATGGCGGCGGCGCAGCAGGCGCAACGCCGGCAGCAGCAGCGAGTCGTCCTCGTCGCGCAGGTTGGTCAGGATCACCACCAGCGTGCGCTTGCCGAGTCGCGCGTACAACCGCGCGCCGGCGACGAGGTAATCGGACGTAGCAGGACCCGGCTCGAGATCGAAGAGCTGGCCCAGGAGAACGTTCACGGTGCCGACCGACTTGCGCGGCGCAAGCCACCGCGGCTCGCCGTGGCCGAAGGTCTGCATGCCGACCGCGTCGCCCTGGCGCAGTGCGACGTAGGCGAGCAGCAGCAGCGCG
>JADLEZ010000002.1 GCA_020845855.1 Burkholderiales bacterium | reverse complement strand
TGCGCGCGCGAGGAGCGCGGGCTCGCGGAAGGAGCCGAGCGCCCGATACGCGTCGTCGCGCTCGTTCGCATCCTTGCTGCCGGCAGCCACCGCGCGCAACGCGTCGAGCAGCGCGTCGCCGTCCTTGCCGTCCGACGTGCGCGCGGCGGCGACCAGCACCGTGCGCCGCGCCTGCGGCGGGATCGCGCTTTTGTGGGTGATCCAGCGTTGCGCGAGCTGCTGCGCCTTGCGCGCAAGCGCCACGTCCTGCCCGCGCACCGCCACCAGCATCACCACGGTGTCGCGCAGGCGCAGCGCTTCGGGCTGCTCCTTTGGCTTCGGCAACCAACCCAGTTCACGCGCGCGGTCCCCGAATTGGTGACGGATCCAGGCGGCGTAGCGCGGTCCGTTCGCCGCATCGACCAGCGCCAGCGGCACCTCGCCGGCCAGCGCGTAGGCGCGGCTTGCGACGCGGGCGTCAGCGCTCGCTGCCAGGCGCGCGGCGACTGGCAACGTCACTTCGAAGCCGACCACGCCGCTTTCCGACAGCTCGGCGAGATCGGCGAGGAGCGACTCGTAGTCGGCGCCCGAGAGGACCTTGTCCGCCTTGGGCAGCGCGGCATAGAGCGCGGGCGACAGCCGCGGCAGGTAGTAGCCGATCCCGCTGCGGTTGGCGACCACCCACTGCGGGCACGCGCTCACCGGCAACGCGACCCTCTGCACCTTTTCGCGCAGGACCGCGCATATCTCGCGGCCCTTCGCCGCGTCGCCGAAATCGAAGCACGCCGGGAAGACCCAATGGTCGGCGGCCTTGGCCGGTTCGGTGCCGCCCGCCGGGACGTACCGCTCCTGCTTCAGCACGAGCGACGGCGCGCCCGAGCAATCGAGCGCCACGTCGAGCAACGGCACGCCGGGACGCTCGGCGAAGCCACGGAACGCGGGCACGACCGCGTCGTCCACCGAGGCGAGCGCGGCGAAGAAGTCCTCTGCGGTGGCGTTGCCCCACGGATACTTCGCGAGGTAGCGGCGCACGCCCTCGCGGAACTTGTCCGGACCCAGCCACTGCTCGAACATCGCGAGCACCGACTCGCCCTTCGCGTAGACGATGCGGTTGAACGCGCCGCGCACCTCGCCCTGCTCGACGATCGGCTGGCGCATGGCGCGGGCGCCGGGCAGGCGGTCGGTCCCGATCGCCTTGCTGCGCTGGATCGAGCGCCAGCCGCGCGGCCAGTCGGGACGGTACTCGTGCGCGAGCCGCGACGCGAGCCAGGACGCGAACGACTCGTTGAGCCACAGGTCGTTCCACCAGGCCATGGTCACGTAGTCGCCGAACCACATGTGCGCGATCTCGTGCGCGGTGATACCGACGAAGCGCTGCTCGAAGAGCGGCGACCGCTCGTCCGGGCGCGCGAGGATGAGGTAGGTCCCGAAGGTGATGAGGCCCGGGTTCTCCATCGCGCCGCCGAACGTCGGCCGCGGATAGGCGAGGAGGTCGAGCTTGGGAAACGGAAACGGGGCGCCGAAAAAGCGCTCGGCCAGGACCAGCAGCGGGCCGGTGTGCTCAGCCGCGTACGCGGCTTCGGACTCGCGTCCCTTGGGCACGACGATCGACACCGGCGTGCTGTTCTGGCCGTGGCGGCCGCCGTCGCGCACGTCGAAGTCGCCGACCGCGAACGCGACCAAGTAGCTCGGCAGCGGCGGCGTGCGCTGGAACGCGAACTCGCGCCATCCGGGCGGTCCCGGCTGCTCCTTGTCCACCGGCATGTTGGCGAACGCCTTCAGCCCCTCGGGGACCACGAGCGTCAACTGCCACGTCGCCTTGCGGTCCGGCTCGTCGAAACAGGGAAACACCCGCCGCGCGTCGAGCGGCTCGAACTGCGTCACCGCGTACCAGCGCTCGCCCTCCTGCTGGCGGAAGAGCCCGATGGCGCTCACGCCTTCGATGGCCCCGGAGTAGGCGAGCGAGAGCTTGACTTCGCCGAGGGGCAGAATGCGCCCGAGCGAAATGCCGACAACATCGTCGCTGCCGGGCACGACGTTGCCGGGAATCTCGTCGCCCGGGGCGGTCAGCGCCACCGCACGCGCGTCGTGGATGGCGAGGCGCTTGGCGTTGAGCCACACGCGGTCGGTGGGCTCCAGCACCCGTACGGTGATGTCGAGGGTGCCGCTGAAGGTGTCGCGGCCAGGATCGACGGTGAGCTTCGCGTCGTACGCGAGCGGCACCACGTCGCGCGGCAGGCGCAGGCCGGGCACGGTCTGCGCCGCCGCGACGCACGCGAATGCAGCGAGCGCGGCAACCGCTGCGCACGTGCGGCGCAGGAACCGGCGGACGGGGACGGCGATCAAGTGACAGCGGCGAAGGCGAAGATGCCGGGCGGAACCGTCCGGCCCGGCGGCCAATCACGTCATTCTAGCAGCGGACGGCATGCCCGGATCTACGCCAGCGCGATCTCCACTCGCCGGTTGCGCTTGCCTTCGCTGCGGATCTTGAGCACACGGATAGCGCCGATCTCCGCGATGTTGCGCACGTGGGTGCCGCCGCAGGGCTGCAGGTCGACGCCGGGGATGCGCAAAAGGCGCACGCGGCCGGCGCCGCGCGGGGGCTGCACGCTCATGGTCTTGACGAGCTCGGGCCGCGCGTCGAGCTCCTCGTCGGTGATCCAGACCGTCTCGGTGGCGATAGCGCGCGCGATGATCGCGTTGGTCTCGCGCTCGATCGTCGCGGCGTCGAGCAGCGCCATGTCGATGTCGAAGTCGAGTCGCGCCTTGTCGGGCGCGATGTTGCCGCCGGTCACCGGCGCCACCACGACGCAGGACATGACGTGCAGCGCGGTGTGCAGGCGCATGAGCGCGTAGCGCCGGTCCCAGTCGAGCTCGAGCGTCACCGCTTCGCCCACGGCGAGCGGCGGCGACCCCGGCGCCGGTATGTGCACCACCGAGTCGAGGGCCTCCCCCTTGCGCGTGTCGGCGATCGCGATGCGCTCGCCGCCGAGGCGTACCAGCGCTCCGGTATCGCCCTGCTGACCGCCTCCAAGCGGGTAGAAGATCGTGCGGTCGAGGCCGATCCCACGCTCGTCGACCGCGGTGACGCGCGCCTCGGCCGTGCGCAGGTAGGCGTCGTCGCGGAAAAGCAGCTCGGTGACCATCGTGGGCATTGTAGCGCGCGCACTTCCCCCCAATCGGCGCCGCACCGGTTTGCTGGTAGGATGGCCACCCGCCAGATGCTTGGTGCAAGGAGCCCGCCATGCTGCGTTCGTTGCTCACGCTTCTTCTCGCCGCCGCGTTCGTCGCGCCGTCGTTCGCGCAACAGCAACCGTCTCCGGCGCGGCCGAAGATTGTCATCCAGGTCAGCGACGCCGACGCCGGCAAGTGGAACCTCGCGCTCAACAACGCGCGGAACATCCAGACCGACCTCGGCGCCGCCAACGTGGACATCGAGATCGTCGCCTATGGTCCCGGCATCGGCATGCTGAAGGCGGACTCGGTGGTCGGCAACCGCGTGGGCGAAGCGATGGGATCGGGCGTCGCGGTCCTCGCCTGCGAGAACACGATGCGCAACCAGAAACTCGCCAAGGACGACATGCTGGGCAAGATCGGGTACGTGCCCTCCGGCGTGGTCGAGCTCATGCAGAGGCAGCAGCACGGCTGGGCATACCTGCGGCCTTAGATGTGCATTGAGTGTGTCATTTTGCGTTGGTTCACGCGAACTTCGACAAGCGGCTAACCTGTGCGCGGCGCGCGAGCGAGCGAAATCTCCTCCCACGCGCCGACGATCACGAGCACGGCGGTGGTGGCCACGTGCAGCGCAAGCGCCGATAGCAAGTGCAGCGCCGCCGGCACGATCAGCGCCGCGAGCAGCACGAGTCCGACCATGTGCGACAGCGGCGGCAGCATGCGGTCGTAGCTCACCCACTTGAAGGCCGCGACCCCGCCCAGATACAACGCGGGGCCGCCGATCGCGGCGACGATGGCCGCCGCGCCGGCATGGCCGGGATGCGCGAGCACCATCTCGTCGGCGACCGCGGACACGATGATGCCCGCGACGATGGGCAGGTGCAGGTAGGTGTAGGCGAGCCGTGCCGGCCGGCCGGGATCGGCGGCGGCCGCGATGCGGTGATGACCGGCTGCGGCGCCGCGATGGAAGTACAGCCACCACATCGCCACGGTCCCGACGAAGGCGCTCAGGAACCCGCCGACGATAGCGCCGTTCCATGCGGTCTGTGCGAACGTCGAGCCGGTCACCAGCAAGGATTCGCCGAGCGCGATGATGATGAACAGCGCGCAGCGCTCCGCCATGTGCCCGCCGTCGACATCCCAGTCGGCAACGCTCGATCGGCCGAGGCCCGGCACCCAGAAGTAGATCGCCGGCGAGACGATCTCGATTCCGAGCGCCACCGCCCACAGCGCGAGGCGCGCCCCGTCGCTCGCGAAGCCGCCGGCGATCCAGAACACCGCGGCTAGCGCGAGCCAGGCGAGGATCCGCTGGAAGTTGCGGCGCATGCCCGCGCGCTCGTGGCGCACGGCCCACAGGAAGAACGACGTCCGGCCGACCTGCATGAACGTGTAGGCGGCGGCGAACGCGAGGCCGCGTTCGCCGAACGCCTGCGGAATCGAAACCGACAGCGCGAGGCCGGCGAGCATGAGCACGAACATGCAGACGCGGACCGGGATGCGCTCCGGGTCCAGCCAGTTGGTCGTCCACGAGGTGTAGATCCACACCCACCATACCGCCGTCAGCAGGACGCCGACCTCGAGCGCGGTGCGCGGCTCCGGGTGCGCGAGCAGCGTGTGCGAGAGTTGCGTGACCGCGAAGACGAAGACCAGGTCGAAGAACAGCTCGACCATGCCGACCCGGCCGGCCTCGTGGCCGTCGCGGCGACGCAGGAGGTGGGTCTGCTCGGGTCCTGGCATGGTCTAGGGGAACCGCGGCGGGATAGACCGGACCGAAGCGGCGCGCGGTAAGATCGTAACCCATGGACGAATCGAGGCGCGCACCCACCATCGGCGCGGGCTACGCTGACCGGTATCTGACCGACGACGAGGTCCGCGCGATCGTGCGTGACGGATTGCAAGCGATCGCGCCGGACGGCAAGCGCGTGCTGTTCATCATCCCCGACGGCACCCGCACGATGCCGATGCCGCAGATGTTCGCGATTTTCCGCGAGCACCTGGACGGCCGCGTGAAAGCCATGGACTTCCTGGTGGCGCTCGGCACCCACCAGCCGATGGACGACGCCGCGCTGTCGGCGCACCTCGGCGTTCCCGTGCGCGACGGCCTCGCCGGGCGGTCGCGCGTCTTCAACCACGCCTGGGACCGGCCCGAGACGTTCGCGAGCCTCGGCACCATACCCGCGCAGGAGATCGGCGTGCTCACCGGCGGCCGGCTCGCGCAGGATGTCGCCGTCTCGCTCAATCGCCTCATCTTCGACTACGACCACCTCGT
>JADLEZ010000001.1 GCA_020845855.1 Burkholderiales bacterium | reverse complement strand
TGGCGCTGATCTCGCGGACCGACGTGAGGAAGACCATGATGCCGCCGGCGACGATCCCCGGCAGCATCAGCGGCAGCGTCACGCTCCACAGGCTCAAGAACCGCGACGCGCCGTGCACGAGCGACGCGCCCTCGATGTCGGTGGAGATCGTGCGGATCGACGCCGAGGTCGCGCGCAGCGCGTACGGCATGCGCCGGATCACATAGGCCATGATCAGCAGAAACGCCGTCCCGGTGATCTGCAAGGGTGGGGTGTTGAACGTCAGAATGAGCGCGATCGCGAGCGCGGTGCCCGGCAGCGCGAGCGGCAGGAAGCCCAGGTAATCGAGGTAGCGGCGTCCCCGGCGCAGCACCAGATACGGGATGACCGCCGACAGCACGACGCTGAGAGCGAGCGCCGCGCCGCCCAACAGGAAGCTGTTGACCACGGCGCCAGCCGAGCGCTCCCACACATAGCGGTAGTTGTCGAGCGTGAAGCCCTCGGGGACCATGCGTGCGCCCCAGCTCGTCGCGAACGACTGCAAGGCGGTCGTGTAGATCGCCATCAGCGGCAGCGCCAGCACGGCGAGGCTGTAGGCGAAGAGGCCCCAGCAGACCCACGGGTCGCTCACGCGCTCGCGCGCGGCCGGCTTGCCGCCCAGCGTGCGCGATTCGTTGTGGCGCAAGAGCCAGCGCTGCACCAGCAGCAGCAGCGCCGAGATCAGCACCAGCAGCAGCGCGATCACCGCGGCGCCGCCCCAGTTGAAGTAGCCCACCATCTCCCGGTAGGCCTCGACGATCAGCAGCGGATAGCCGCGCGGCGACAGGATCATCGGCGTGCCGAAGTCCTCGAGCGACACGATCAGCACCAGCAGCAGGCCCGCCCAGATCCCCGGCGCCGCGAGCGGCATCGTCGTGGTGAGGAACGCGAACGGCCGGCGCGCCCCGAGCGTGTGCGATGCCTCCTCCAGCATCGGATCCATCGCCTTGAACACCGCGAGCATCGGCAGCAGGGCATAGGGGAAGAAGAAGAACACCTGCACCAGCGCCACGCCGAACGGCGTATGGATGTTGACGAGCTGCTCGACGCCGACGCCCGCGAAGATTTGGTTCAGCCAGCCGGTGCGCCCGAACATCAGGATGAACGCGAACGACGAGATGAACGTCGGCACCATCAGCGGCACGATGCACAGCGCGCCGATGAGCGCACGCGCCGGCATCCGCGTGCGCGCCAGCGCGTAGGCGATCGGCATCGCGACGAGCACCGATGCGAGGGCCACCAGGATGCCGAGCGTCATGCTGTTGGCGAACGCGCGCGCATAGCGCGGCAAGGAGAAGAGTTGCTCGAAGTAGCGCAGCGAGGCGTTCGCGGAAACTTCGCTGCCGAGCTTGCGCGCGCCTTCGAGCCCGGTGAACGCGTCGAGCACCGCGACCGGCTTGCCGGTGAAGCTCACGATCAGGATGGTTACGAACGGAACGAGCAGGAACAGCCCGAACACGAGCAGGATGACCGCCGTAGCGAGATTGTCGAAGTCGAGCAGGTGCCCGATCCGCGAACCCTTGGTCATGTCTCTGGCACGAGGATGACGCTGCCGGCCGCGAACCCGAGACGCACGGCGTCGCCGGCCGCGAGCAGCGCGCCGGGGCGCGGATCGGGGACATCGACGATGAGTGTCGTGTCGCCCGCCGCCACTTCGTAGCGCGCCGCGCTGCCGAGATAGGCGCCGAAGCGGACCACGCCTTCGACACAATTGTCGGCGGCGAGCGGCGCATCGCGCGGCGCGAGCCCGATCGACTGCGGGCGCACGACGGCGCGCACCTTGGTCCCGATCGCTTCGGTGGGGGAGCTGCCCGACCGGGCCGCCACCTTAAGGCGAAGCGCGCCACACTGCACGGTCACGACGTCGCTTTCGTTGGCGACGATCTCGCCGGGCAGCAGGTTCTCGGCGCCGATGAAGTCCGCCACGAAAGCCGTCGCCGGCTGGTCGTAGATAGCGCCGGGCGTGCCGAGCTGGACGACGCGGCCGTGGTCCATGATCGCCATGCGGTCGGCGAGGCTCAGCGCTTCCTCCTGGTCGTGGGTGACGTACAGCGCCGTGATGCGCAATTGCTGCTGGAGCTTGCGGATGGTCGAGCGCATGCTCACGCGCAGCTTGCGATCGAGGTTGGACAGCGGCTCGTCCAGCAGCAGCACCGCCGGCTCGGTGACGATGGCGCGCGCCAGCGCGACGCGCTGCTGCATGCCGCCCGACAGTTGCCCCGGCATGCGCTCCGCTTCGCCCGCCAAGCTCACGAGCGCGAGGGCGTCGCCGACCTTGCGGCGCAACTCGGGTGTCGGCGGAAACAGCCGCCGGCTCACGAACGCGCCCAGCACGCGCGTCTTTCCGAGCGGCCCGCCTTGCGCGTACGCGCGTGCGCGCAGGCCGTACGCGACGTTGTCGAAGACGGTGAGGTGCGGGAACAGCGCGTAGCTCTGGAACACCATCCCGATCGGGCGCTCGTACGGCTGGCGGGACAGGACCGAGCGCCCGCCGATCAGCACGTCGCCGGCGTCGGGCATTTCGAGGCCGGCCACGCAGCGCAGCGCCGTCGTCTTTCCCGAGCCCGACGAGCCGAGGAGGGCGAAGAGCTCGCCCTCCCCGATCGTCAGCGTGACGCCGTCGAGCGCCTTCAGCCTGTCGAAGCGCTTTTCGAGCGCCTGCAGCCGGACTTCGGCCATCAGCCGAACCGGCTCCGCCACTCGTTGCGGATGCGGTCGTAGTTCGCCTGCGCCCAGTTCACGTCGAGCGGCATCGCGTTGCGGCTCACCTGCTCGAACGACATCGGCGTCGTCGGCTTGACCTTCTTGTTGAGCACGATCTGCGAGTAATCGGCAAGGATTTGCTGGCCCTTCACACCAAGGATGAAGTCGTAGAGCCGCTTGCCGTTCTCGGGGCGCTTCGAGCCCTTCACCAGCGCGACCGGGTTGGCGATGACCGGCGTCTGCGTGGGCAGGATGAAGTCCACCGACTCGCCGCGCGCGGCGAGGCCCCAGGGCATGAACGAGAAGCAGATGCCGATCTTGGCGTCGCCTTTCGCGACGGCACGGGTGGGCGCCGCGCCCGATTCCGGAAACAGCGAGACGTTCTTGTTGAGCTTCTCCCAGTACTCCCAGGCGTCCTTCTCGGTGCGCCCGGCGCGGATCGTCTGCATCATCTGCGCGAGCACCGACAGCGTGGCGGTGCCCGACGCCGCGGGATTGGGCATCTGGATCTGGCCCTTCCATTTCGGATCGAGGAGATCGTCCCAGGTCTTCGGCGCCTGCTCCTTGGTCAACGTCTTCGGGTTGTACGCGAAGCCGATCACGAACACCTCGGCGCCGACGAAGTGCCACTCGGCGTCGCGCAGATAGACGTTGCCCTGCTGCACCGGCAGGTCCTTGAACTCCGGCGGCACGTAGGGTGTGGTGATGCCTTCGCGCTTCGCGAACAGGAACGACAACAGCCCGCCGCCGCCGTACCACACGTCCGCGTTCGGGTTGGCGCGCTCGGCGAGCAGCCGGTTGACGATCACGTTGGTCCCGCCGTACTGCACGTTGACGGCGATGCCCGTCTCCGCCTCGAACGCCTTGGCGATCTTGCTCGACAGGTCGGGCGACTCGGGGCAATACAGCACCACCCGCTTCTCCTCCTGCGCGCGGACGATCGCCGGAAACCCCAGCGTCGCAGCCGCGGCGGCGGCCCCGCCGAGGAAGCCCCGGCGCGTGACGCTTCGATCGCCGGCCGGTGCCGACCCGATCTCTTCCTGCTTCAGCTTGTCGCTATCGCTCATGCTTCGCTCCTCCTCGGTAGCGCCTTCGATACGATGTGAACTTCGATGCCCGAGTCCTCGACCACCGGCGCGAAAGCGGGCGGAATCGCCTCGTCGGTGAACAGGTGGTCGAGGTCGCGCAGGTGGCCGCCGCGCACGGTGGCCTTGCGGCCGAACTTGGTGACATCGGCCACGAGGATGGCGGTGCGGCACGCCTCCACCATCGCCTTCCTCGCCTCGACCTCGCCTTCGTTGAAGTCGAGCAGCATGCCGTCCTCGCCGAGGCCGCCCACCCCGAAGATGGCGAGGTCCGCCTTGTACTTCGCGTAGAACGCAGCGGCGGGCTCGCCGATGATGTCGCGGTCGTGCAGGCGGTAGGTGCCGCCCGCGAGCGTGATCTCGATCTCGGGATTGCGCGTGAGCGCCGCCGCGACGTTCAAGCTGTTGGTGAAGACCTTGAGGTCGCGGCGTCCGGCCAGCGCGTGTGCCACGAACTCGGGCGTGGTCCCCAGTCCGATGCACAGCGAGGACGATGCGGGTACGAAGCGGGCGACGGCTTCGCCCATCCGCCGCTTGGCGCCGGGATTGAGAATCTGGCGCTGCTCGTAGGCGATGTTCTGCGTGGGCGCTGGCAGCGCGACACCGCCATGAACCCGTCGCAGCAGACCCACTTCGCACAGCCGATTCACGGTTCGGCGGATCGTCTGCGGCGTCACCTCGAAGCGCGCGGCCAGGTCGTCGATGGCGGCCGACCCCGTTTCACGGACCAGATCGAGGATGCGATCCTGTCGTTCGTCCGAAAATCTCGCGTCGTCAGGCGAGTCGTTCATGAGCATATGAAAACACCTGTGCTAAAGTTCGTCAATCTGCACATTCAAGTGAACGAGATAACCCGCATCTACGAACTCGAGGAGATCGCCATCATGTCCATGTCCCGACGCCGGTCGCTCACTGCTCTCACCGCGTTCGCCCTGGCCGCCGCGCTCGCCGGCTGCTCCGACAGCGGGACCTCGTCGTCGGCCACCAAGGCGCTCGTGCTGTACGCGTCGCATCCGACCGAGATGGTCGACTTCTACGTCAAGGCGTTCGAGAAGGAGAATCCCGGCGTCAAGGTCGAGTTGATCACCGGCGGCACCGGTGATCTTCTGGGACGCGTCAAGGCCGAAAAGGACCGCCCGCGCGGCGATCTTCTGTGGGGCGGCAGCTCGACCACCGGCGGCAGCGCGCCGGAGCTGTTCGTCAAGTACGACTCGCCGGCGCTGAAGCTGATCAGCAAGGAGCTCCTCGACCCGACCGGCTTCAACGCGCCGTTCGACGCGTTCGCGATGGTCATCGTCTACAACAAGGCCCTCGTGCCCGAGGCGGATGCGCCCAAGGCGTGGGCGGACCTCGCCGACCCGAAGTGGAAGGGCAAGGTACGCTTCGCCAACCCCGGCTCGTCGAGCTCGTCGTACGCGGCGCTCGTCAACTGGAAGCTCATCGGCGGCTGGGAGCTGATCGAGCGGATGGCGAAGAACATGATCATCGACGAGAGCTCGAGCGCGCCGTTTACCGCCGTGGCGCAAGGCGAGGCGCCGCTCGGCGTGGCGTACGAGGAAGGCGCGTACCGGGTGGCGAAGACCGGCAAGGTCGGCATCGTGTATCCCTCCGACGGCGTGGTCGTGCTGCCTGGCGGCCTCTTCCTCATCAAGGGCGGGCCGAACGCGGTGAACGCGAAGAAGTTCGCCGACTTCGTGCTCGCAACCCCGCAGCAGCAGGCGCTCGTCGACCGCTTCCCGGGCCGGCGCCCCGCGAACGTCGAGGTCAAGTTCCCCGCCGGCATGCCCGCGGTGTCGCAGCTCAAAGTGCTGCCCTACCCGACCGACGAGGCGAAGCAGCAGCAGAAGGACTGGCTCGCGAAGTGGAAGGAGATCATGATCGCGGCGCGGTGAGCGCGCCGGCCAGTTCCGCCGGCGTCGCGCTCGTCGACGTCAGCGTCCGCTTCGACGAGGTGCTCGCCGTCGACCGCGCAAGCGTCGACGTTGCCGGCGGCGAGTTCTTCACGCTGCTTGGCCCGAGCGGCTGCGGCAAGACGACGCTGCTGCGCGCGATCGCCGGCTTTCACCGCCAGTCCGCCGGGACCATTCGCATCGGCGGCGTGCTCGTCGACGACCTGCCCGCGTGGCGGCGCGACACCGGGATGGTGTTCCAGAACTACGCGATCTTTCCGCACCTCGACGTGCGCGCCAATGTCGCGTACGGCCTGCCGAGCCGCAACATCCGCGGCGTCGACGCCGAGCGGCGGGTGGCCGAAACCCTCGCGATGGTCGACCTCCAAGGCCTCGAGCACCGGATGCCGCGCCCGCGCTCGGGCGGCCAGCAGCAGCGCGTGGTCATCGCGCGCGCGCTGGCGGTGCGCCCCCGCGTGCTCTTGATGGACGAGCCGCTCGCCAATCTCGACGCGAAGCTTCGCGTGCGCCTGCGCAACGACCTCAAGCAGCTCCAGCGCAGGCTCGGCATCACCACCATCTACGTCACCCACGACCAGGAGGAGGCGCTGTGCCTGTCCGACCGCATCGCGGTGATGAGCGCGGGGCGCATTCTGCAAACGGGTACGCCCGAGGACGTCTACGCGCGGCCGGCGGCGCTTAGGGTCGCCGAGTTCATCGGTGACGGCAACTTCCTGCGCGGCACAGCCGAGGGCGCCCCCGGACAGGCCACGGTGACGCTGGGTAACGGCGCCCGCGTCGACGCGCGCGGACCGGGCGCGGACCTTCGCGGCGAGGTGTGGCTCGGGTTTCGTCCGCAGGACGCGACGCTGCGCGCGACCGATCGCGCGGCGGACGATGCCATCGCGGGCACGCTGCGCACACGCACCTATGCCGGTGCCCAGGTGCGTTACGACGTCGATTGCGGGCTCGAGCGGCCGGTCTCGGTGCACGTGAACGCCGCGGGAGCCGGCACGCTGCGCGAAGGCGTGCGCGTCGAGCTGCGGGTGTCGCCGTCGGCGGTGATGCTCTTCCCGGGGCACGACGCGGACGTCGAACTGTGAGCCCGAAGGGCCGCCCCGAGGGCGAATTGCCCCGAAGCGCGATAGCGCGGAGGGTAGTCCAGTGAGCCCGAAGGGCCGCCCCGAGGGCGAATTGCCCCGAAGCGCGATAGCGCGGAGGGTAGTCCAGTGAGCCTGGGCGCGCGGCGCCTCGACTTCTGGCGCGTCGTCACGCTCGTGGCGCTCGCCGTCTTCGTGGCGCTGCTGCTCTACCCGCTCACGCGCCTGACCCTCTCCAGCATGACCGGCCCGGACGGCGGTGGCGCCACCGTGCTGCGCACCTACGTCGAATTCTTCAGCCGCAAGTACTACTACGAGACGCTGATCCACAGCCTCGTCATCAGCACGCTCGCCACCGTGTTCGCGACTCTCGTCGGCGCACCGCTCGCCTACTGCGTGGCGCGCTTCGACATCCCGGGCAAGCTCCTGCTGCGCGCGCTCATCGTGCTGACGTTCGTCTCGCCGCCGTTCATCGGCGCCTACGCGTGGATCCTGCTCTTGGGCCGCAACGGTGTCATCACCGGCTGGCTCGCCGACCTCGGCCTGCGGCTGCCGCCCATCTACGGCATCAACGGCATCCTGCTCGTGTTCACGCTGCAGGCGCTGCCGTTCGTGTTCCTGATGGTCAGCGCGGGGCTGCGCACCGTCGACCAGAGCATCGAGGATGCCGCGATCAACCTGGGCCGGCGGCCGGTCGCGGTGGCGCTGACCGTGATCGCACCGCTGATCGTCCCTTCGCTCGCGACCGGAGCGCTGCTCGTGTTCGTGACCTCGCTGTCGGATTTCGGCACGCCGATGATCATCGGCGAGACCTTCCGGATGCTCGCGAGCCAGATCTACACCGAGTACGTCAACGAGCACGGCGGCAACCCGGCGGTGGCGAGCGCGCTGTCGCTCATCCTGCTCACCATCACGGTCGGGGCGCTCTTGTGGCAGCGCCACTGGGTCCGCCGCCGCTCGTACGGCCAGGAGACCGTGCGGCCTTTGGCGCCGCGCGCACTGAGCCCCGGTAAGCGTCTCGCCGCGACCGTCTACGTGTATGCGGTCGTGCTCGCCGCGAGCCTGCCGCTGGTGACCATCGTCGTGTCGTCGTTCTTGAAGGCGAACGGGCCGCTCATCACCGGCGAGTTTACGCTGCGGGGCTACACGGAAGCGCTGCGGCTGCCGGCGGCGCTCTTCAACACCGTGATGCTGTCGACCATTTCGACCGTCATCTGTGTCGCGGCCGGCGCGCTCGTGGGCTACGTCGTCGCGCGCCGCCGCGACCGGCTCGCCGGCGCGATCGACGCCTTCTCGATGGTGCCCTACGCCGTGCCCGGCGTGGTGATGGGCATCGCGATCGCGATCGCCTTCGGCGGCGCGCCGTTCTACCTGGGCGGCACGGTGGCGATCCTGGTCATGGTGTACTTCATCCGCCGCCTGCCTTATTCGATCCGCTCGGTGGCGGGGATGCTCGGCCAGATCGGCACGCAGGTCGAGGAGGCGTCGGTGAACCTGGGTGTGCCGCCCGGCCGGACGTTCCTGCGCGTGACCGTGCCGATGGTGACCCCGGCGCTCGTGTCCGGCGCGCTGCTCACCTTCGCCACCATCGCGCGCGAGTTCAACTCCACCGTGATCCTCTACAGCGGCGCGACGCGCACGCTGCCGGTCGAAGTGTTCGCGCAGGTGCTGCAGGGCAACTTCGCGACCGCGTCGGTGATCGGCACCGTGTTGATCGCGGTAAGCCTCGTGCCGATCGTGGTGCTGTTCCGCTTTCTCGCGAAGGACGAGAGCGTGCTGGTTTAGCGTCAGCGCTTGCGGGCGACGATCTCGATCGGAATCAATCGTCCGTCATCCAGCGCGCGCGCCGCGTTGGCCATCGCCGGCTTGGCGATCTCCCCGTGCATCAGCATCACGGCGCGGAGTCGCCTTGCGATCCAGGTCCGCTTCCGCTAGCATATGCCGTGGCATATGCCAAGGAGCGCAATGTGGAGTCCACACGTAACGCCCGCCTGTTTCGCAATGGACGGAGTCAAGCCATCCGCATCCCCAAGGAATTCGAGTTGCCGGGGGTCGAGGCGCGTCTGCGCAAAGACGGCGAGGCCCTCATCATCACGCCGATCAGGAAGCGCTCGCTGCTGGGCACGTTGAAATCGCTGCGCCCGATCGACGAGGATTTCCCGCACATCGCGGAACCGCCGGCCGAGCGGGTGGAACTTTGAGTGCGCGGCCCGGGCTTTCCTACCGGTACCTGCTCGATACGAACATCGTTTCCGACCTCGTTCGCAATCCGCAGGGCGCGGTCACGCGCCGCATCGCGCGCGTCGGCGAAGACAAAGTCTGCACGAGTATCATCGTCGCGTGCGAGTTGCGCTACGGCGCCGAGAAGAAGGGTTCGGCCCGGCTCAGCGCGCAGCTCGAACAGATACTGTCGGTCCTGCCCGTTCTTCCCCTCGACGGCGAGGCGGATCGGCACTACGGCAAGATCCGCGCGGAGCTCGAGCGCAAGGGCACGCCCATCGGTCCGCACGACATGCTCATCGCAAGCCATGCACGGGCGCGCGGACTGACGCTCGTGACGAACAACCGCGACGAGTTCAAGCGCGTCGGCAAGCTGAGGCTGGCCAACTGGCTGTAGTCGACGCTCGCGCAGAATCCGATCGCCAGCCTGATCACCCGCACGATCCTGCCGATCGTCACGCCGTGCCCGGTGTAGTGATGGGCATCGCGATCGCCTTCGGCGGCGCGCCGTTCTACTTGAGCGGCACGGTGGCGATCCTGGCCATGGTCTCCTTCATTCGCCGGCGGCCCTGTGTAGCGTCAGCGCTTGCGGGCGACGATCTCGATCGGAATCAGCCGCCCGTCTTCCAGCGCGCGCGCGACGTTGGCCATCGCCGGCTTGGCGATCTCCCCGTGCATCAGCATCACGGCGCGGTGCGGCGGCTTCTCGCCGCGCGCGACGGCGGCGCGCGAGCGATCGGCGAAGGCCCGCGACTTGTCAATCGTGTTGTCGAGCCGGACGATGTCGAATCCCGCTTCCGCGAGGCCGTGGCGCGTCGCGTCCGCGGTGGCGAGGAAGCTCGCGTCCGCGGTGCTGGCCCACGGCGTGGGGTAGTCGGGGCCGCCGGCATCACCCTGCGCGAGCTCCGACAATAGGAGCCACGCGCCCGGCTTCAGCACGCGATGGAACTCGCGGTACAGGCCCGCCTTGTCCGCGATGTTCATCGACACGTTCATCGAGTACGCGCCGTCGAAGCTCGCGTCCCCGAACGGCATCGCCAGCGCGTCGCCGGCGTCGAAGACGACTTGGTCGTCGAGACCGAGGAGCTTGGTCAGCCGGCGCGCCACATCGCAGAACTCGGGGGTGAGGTCGAGGCCCGTCACACGGCACCCGAAGCGGCTCGCCACGAAGCGGGCGGGGCCGCCGATGCCGCTTCCAACGTCGAGGATGTGGTCGGAAGGCCGCGCCGGCATCGCATCGGCAAGCTCGCGGGTCGCCTCCATGCCGCGCCCGTGGAACTGGTCGTAGGGGGCGAGCGTCTCCATGGTCGGGTGTGCGGGGTCGACGCCGTCGTCGCACAGGGCCGCGTGCAGTCGCGCGAGGAGATTGCCGCGCGAGTAGTGGTCGGTGATGGCGGTCACGAGCGCCATGGTCGCACAGGCTGCGGCCGACCGGCCGGACGGGGCGGTCCGCTATAATTTCAAGTTCTCTCCCGGGGGCCGTTAGCTCAGCTTGGTAGAGCAGCGGACTTTTAATCCGTTGGTCACTGGTTCAAATCCAGTACGGCCTACCAAAAGCCTTTCTTCGGGCAATCAACGACTTGTCCTTTCGATTGAAACAGGATTGACGCACTCCTTCTGCTTGTACAAGCGCTCTCGACGAGAAACTGTATCTGGACGTGTTCGCCCCGTCCAGGCAGCTGCGGCATCACTACGCAGTCGCGCAGCGTCTGCTCAGGCTCGGTAACCCCCTTGGTGAGCTGCAGGACGAAGTCGCCCTGATACACGCGCTCGGGGATGGCGATCGGATCGCGGATCAGGGGCATGTCGGTCCTCGTCATCTTCTGGCATTGTCGTCGCGCGAGAAACGGTCCCTGACAATGGTCTCGATGCGCTCGATCTGCGGAGGTTTCAGGAGCAGCAGTTCGTGGGCGCTCCTGCGCCGTTCAGGCATGCGGCCGTTGTTCTGGTGGATCCACTGGATCAGCAGGTTGATCGTTCGATTCGGTAGGTCGAACTCCCGGTCGATCTGCTGATAGGCTCGGTCGTAGGCTTGCAGGAACACCGTCTCGTCGATCAGAGACTGCGCGAGCGCCTGCTCGGCGCAACGTGCCACGAACTCGGCGGCGGTCTCGCCGCTCCAGTGCGCATACACCAGTGGTGTGGAGCGGAAGTCGAAGAGGAATTCGTTGTCGGCGATGTAGGTCACGTCCCATAGCTGCCGCGCCGGCCGGCTGAATGATTCCAATGCAGCCAGGTAGTCGGCCTCGTGGCGCTTCATCGCCACGGACAGCGGCAGGATGGCCGGGTTGCCGCTTAGCGTCGGCAGCGCGCCCTGGAAGCTCAGGCTGTGGTGTGCCAGCAGGCGCGACAGTCGCCCGTTGCCGTCCATGAAAGGGTGCACGAACACGAAGCCGAAGCTCACCAGCGCAGCCTTCACCAGCGGCGGCACGTTGCCTTCGCGTGCGTTCGCCATGCGCATCAGGCCGTTCATCAGGTCACCGACTTCTTCGGGTGGTGGCGGCAGGTAGCGCACCGCCAGCGCCCCGTGGCCGCCGCGCTGCAGCCAGTTCTGCTGGCGGCGGACCGCCTGCTCTTGCTTGATCGCGCTCGTGATCACCAGGTTCTGCAGACCGACGAGGTAGTCCTCGGACAGCGGGCGCTGGTCGCGCAGTTCCTCCATCGCCTGCAGGAAAACGCGCTCCTTGTCCGGCGCCGGGGTTTCGTTCTCGATGGCATAGGAGTCGCGCGTCTCGCTAAGGTAGGCCCAGTTCATCACGCGGTCGAGCACCCCCAGGTTCTGCGGATCGCTCACCCAGGTGCGCAGCCGCTCGAGGACAGCCTGGCCGCGCTGCTCCAGTGCGGCGTTGCGCGCGACCACCGGGCAGAACTCGTAAGGCCCGATGCCGTTGAAGTTGACACGATACTTGCGGCTGCGCTCCCACTGCGGCCCGGTGTAATAGCGGCCGGACTCGAAGAAGTCGATGTAGTTGCCGCCGGTGGAGTCCCAGGGAAGCGGCAGCACTTCCCCGTTGGCCTTCTCCCAGATGAACGCGGCGCGGCGCAGGTAGGCGCCCAGGCGCTGCGCCACCAAGGCCCGCACGAGTTCGTCGGCCGGCACCCGCTTCAACGCCTCGTGCAGGATGTCGAGCCGCGAGCCTTCGTGCTTGAGCGCGAACAGCACATGCTCGAGCACCGGGGCGCTCGGGGCGGGTGCGACGTGTCGCGGCACGGCCAGCAGGCCGGGCATGCGCTCGACACGCGTGACCGGCCGCACCCGCGCCGGCCGGTCCAGGGGCGGCATGCGCAACGGGATCTGCGACAACAGGTACTCGTAGCCGATCATCGGCAGCCCCGCTCTTTTTTTCGTACCGAGCCACATTTTTTCATAAACGATGGCCATTGCCTCTGTTTTTTATTACTCTTGCCGACCCTTGGGCGCGGAGCGCGGATTTTTTGCACCGCCACCCGGTTTCTTTATGAGAGCCTCGATCACAACCGGGTTTTCCATACCGAACCCGACCTCAGCTCGCACGCCGGCGCCCGTGTCGTCGTGCCGCCGCCGCCGTGGGTTTCCAGCTCCGAAGGTCGTCCAACGTGAATCCCAACGCCCCGGGGATCTTGCCTACCTTCTCGCCGGCATTCTCCCTCCAGGTCTTCCCAGGCCGGCTTGTTCCAGCGGCGCTGGTACTCGGGCCGCTCGATCAGGTCGATGCGGCGCTGGACCGCAGTTGAGCGTTCACTTCGTCGGGCGAGATCGCGGCACAAGGGCGGGTCTTCCGAATCTCGCTGCCCACCGTCGGGTCCAGACAGGTATCGGCGTCAGCCCCGCGCGAGATCCTCCATCGGACAAGAGTCCTATTGCCTGGCGGCATCCTGCACGGACAAAGTGCCAAGGTCCGTGTCCATGCGCACTCCGAGGCTTACCCTTCCGATGGTCGCAACGAAGACTGTTGTTGTTGCCGACGACCGCGAGCAGTGCACGGAAGTCGTGCAGCACCTGCTCGCGAGACGGGATTGCGAGGTGACAGTTCGGCGCTTGCCGGTCGGCGACTATCAGATTGCCGGCCGCATGCTGCTCGAGCGAAAGCGCTGGCCGGACCTCGTCGCTTCCATCGCTGATGGACGCCTGTTTCGTCAAGCGTGCCGGTTGGCCGCCTCGCCGTTGCACGCGGCCGTGCTCCTCGAGGGAGGCGAGGAGGACATTGTCGAGTCGGGCATGACGCGCGAGGCGATCCAAGGAGCCCTCATCAACGTGAGTCTCATACTGGGCATTCCCGTGCTGCGCTCACGCGATGCCGAAGAGTCCGCAAAGCTGATGGCTTACGCGGGGCACCAGGTTGGCGGCGTCATGTCGGGGGCAGTGACTCGACCAGGCTATCGCCCCAAAAGCAAACGACGCGTTCAATTGCACATCCTCCAGGGATTGCCGACGGTAGGACCCGTTCGCGCAGCGCGCTTGCTGGACAAGTACGGCACGGTCGAAGCGGCAATCGCGGCTGCCCTCGAAGATCTGGCCAGCGTGCCAGGCATCGGCGAAGGCGTGGCCAAGAAGATTCGCTGGGCTGTGACGTAACCGCCATTGCCCTACTCTGGAACCTGCGCAAACACACCGTTCCGCGCCTCACACCCGCGCCTCGCCCTGCCGCCGCCACGCGTCGAACTCGGCCGGCAGGAGCTGCACGATCGCCTCGCCGGACATGCCGTAGATGTCGTACGTGAGGTCGAG